>NZ_JBQSVK010000008.1:0-142292 GCF_052376195.1 Psychrobacter sp. AOP7-B1-25 | reverse complement strand
AGATATGGTGAATGCAGACGGTAGTAACGCTCGTACTCTGATGTCATTCGATAAAGAGGAAAATTCCAATACTAAAATAGATATTCTTGCAAACTCAAAAAAAGTAGAGCTACCTAAAATTGAAGATTTACTTGATATAAATAGTGATGAGTTAGCATTTGAAAGCTCTGATACAATTGCTATAACTAAGGAATCTTCTGCTGCTACAGGATTTAGTGGAGCCTCTGAGCCAGAGATAGCAGTGGACTTCACTACAGTGCAAGCGCTTAACGATAATATGCAAACAGAAGCGACGTTCCATATTATATAGAACTCTATTGTAAGCAGTAATCAATATTAAAAAAGCGGGCGATGAAGTTCATTGCCCGCTTTCTGTTTTAAGCATACTTTATTGGAACCAGTTATTTCACTCAACAAACCTATTAATAGACCACTCAAAACAGACTGTTTATTTAGCCTTATATATTAAGACGCTTATAACCCTCACTATGAACTCGGGCACTGCTCGCTTGAAGTTATTACCTTGCCGTCACCCAATCTATAAGCCAATAGATAATTACCCCACACACAGCCACCATCAAGCGCACGCGCATGTGGCAAATCAGTCTTGCCTTTTAGTGCAGCCCAATGACCAAATAATATCTTACGAGTACGCGGTACTTGCCACTCAAACCAAGGCAAAAAGTCGGTTGGCATAGGCTCATATAAGTCTGCTGAAAAGCTAAACTCAAGCGCCCCATCCTGCTTACACAAGCGCATACGCGTAAAGTAATTAGCAATCGCCCTCAATTTAGTAAATCCTTCGATACCTGCATGCCATTTATCCGCTTCTTTGCTATATAGATTCGGCAGCAATTGGTCGAGCTGCTCCAAATTGCTTTGCAGCTGAGATTCTAGTTGCTGTGCGTACTCTGCGGCGGCTTCAATGCTCCAATGCGGTGGAATACCCGCATGTACCAACACCGTATGCTCATCAGGATAAGCCAATATAGGCTGATGTCGTAACCATTCAAGCAACTCATCACAGTCATCCGCAGCAAAAATTGGTGCGGTTTTGTCTTTATTTTTAAGCTTGGCTACACCGCGCCAAACAGCAATCAAATTAAGATCATGATTACCTAATACCGTCGCCGCAGCGCCTTGCTGACATAAGGCTTTGACATGACGCAGCGTGTTCAATGAGTCTTCGCCGCGTGCTACCAGATCACCAGCAAACCATAGCTTGTCTTGGGCAGGATCAAAATCCAGTGTCTTTAGTAGTTGTAGATATGCAGCATAGCAACCTTGCAAGTCACCGATAACATACTGATGGCGAAAACTCATAACACCTCAATGGTCTAAACATGATAGTTAAAGACAGTTCAATAAGAAATAAACACTTAAGCACTAATCAAAAAATAAAGCATAAAAAACCGCCATTATGATTGACGGTTAGTAGTATGCTTTTATTCCTCGAAGATATATTATACGTCTAGCTGTTGTGAATGATTGCTTAGGTTCACAAAGTCTGTGACGCTTAAAGTCTCAGGTCGTGCCTGCGGATCGATCCCACAAGCCGCAAAATCATCTTCGCTCAATGTTGGCAGCAACGTTGATTTTTTGAAGATAGCACGTAATGTCTTGCGACGATGGTTAAAAGTCTCACGTACGACAATGGCAAAATGCTCTTCATCATTTGCCACTACTGGTTTGTTGATATGCGGCATCAGACGGAAGACGGCACTGGTCACCTTTGGTGGTGGATTGAAAGCACCACGAGGAACGGTCAGTAGATAATCCGTATCACAATGGTATTGCATAATGACAGATAAGCGGCCATAAGTCTTGCTACCTACATCAGCCGTGATACGCTCGACCACTTCCTTTTGCAACATAAAATGCATGTCTTGAATCACATCAGCATAGCTAAGCAGATGAAACAAGATAGGCGTCGAGATGTTATATGGCAGGTTACCCACTACTCGCAGCTTACCGCGCTCTTCACTATAAAGCTCACGATAATCTACATGCATCGCGTTGTCTTTGATAATTTCAAAGTTTGGATGACTGTTGGCACCGATACGAATACGTAAGCTGTCTGCCAAATCACGATCCAGCTCCACCACGGTCATCGCATCAACCTCTGCTAACAAAGGCTCAGTCAATGCGCCCATACCCGGCCCAATCTCAATCAAATTGTCATCGCGCTCTAGACGGATACTTTCGACGATTTCACGAATGACGCTAGTATCATGCAAGAAATTTTGACCAAAGCGCTTACGCGGCTGATGTTTGGCAGTACGTAAGCTGTTAGAAATAGTTTGAGCATCAAATGTAGAATTGGACATAAAAGAGTCTTAATGTATAAAAGATAAATGGGCAATGATAATGTAATGGCAGCAATACGCTGACTTTATAATGACAAATTATACCACAGCTCATAATTAGGCTGTGTTTTTAAAAATAGTATCGTGATCAATTACACATGGCTAATGGCTCAGTGATTTATCAGCCATTTCATTAGCCATATTTAATGCTTGATATAAACTCGTCGCACTCGCCCCGCCGCTTCCTGCCAAATCTAACGCTGTACCATGATCGACAGAAGTACGAATATAAGGCAGCCCCAAGGTTAGATTGACCGTATCGCCAAACCCATGTGATTTCAGTACTGGTAGCCCTTGGTCATGATACATGGCAATGACCGCATCACAATTGGCTAAATGTCTGGTCGTAAATAACGTATCGGCTGGCATCGCCTCAGATATATTGACACCTGCATCGATGAACTCTCGCAGAACTGGATTGATAATCTCCATTTCCTCACTTCCCAAGTGCCCGCCCTCGCCTGCATGGGGATTGAGACCACAGACTAAAATACGAGGCTGCGTGAGACCAAACTTCTCTCGCATATCATCAATGACAATTTGTACCGTTTGGCGCACGTTATCCGCAGTAATCGCAGCAGGGATGTCTTTCAATGGCAAGTGAGTTGTGACAAGCGCTACTTTCATCGCTTGATTGGCAAGCATCATGACGACTTTCTCACAACCGCTTTGCTGCATAAAAAATTCAGTATGACCACTAAACATGGTGCCATCTAATAGCTTGATACCAGCATCTATCAACGCTGATTTTTGCAGTGGACCTGTGACGATGGCAGCAATTGTATTATTTATCGCCAGTTTATGAGCAACGTCTAACTGCTGAGCCACCATCGCTGAGTTAGCAATATTGATTTGCCCGCAGACAACGGGTGCGGCACAAGGAATATTCAGTAGAATAAAAGCACTACCATCATTTATATCTTGCTGTGATATCTGCTCTACCAAGTTAACATCAAAGTTATCGGTATTTATATCTGTATTGATAGTATGCCAACTAGGTGTTCTTTCGAACATGCCAGCTGCAACCAATTCCTCTGCGCGAGCTTGCATGGCTTCTGCATCAGCAGTTACCCAGATTGGCCGAGCGAAGTCTTGCAACTTGCCCTCTTCTGCTAATCCTAGCACTACATCCATTCCAATACCCGCAGGCTCACCTGTCGTGATTAATAGCGGTCGTTTTTCTTCTGTCATAACAATAGCCTTATTTATTTAAATTATTGATTTTATTATATTTATAATTCGTATTTTAAGTTTTTATACTTAGACATTGTATGGTATTTCTTAGTTCATTAAAAATAATCACTTTAGATTTAGTTCTTTAACAAGTCTAAAAAACCACATTATGTGTTAAACTTTCGCATCTGATTGTAGCATTTACAGACAAACCTGAGACCACGTTTTGGTACTTCTATCGTAGAGGCGCGCTATGTTTGTATTGCTCTATCATCGACATCCTTTTTCATACCCATTTTAACTCATTAGGCACTCATGGCAGAAAACGACAAAACCGACGACTTACTCAATCAGACACCGCCGCACAATATTGATATTGAAAAGGCATTGCTCGCGTCTTTGATGAGTATCGAAGAGGCGTACGACAAGATTGCCGACATTGTCACCAAAGATGACTTTTATGCTGGTCGACATCAATACATTTTTGATGCCATTGCCCATTTGGCGGCAGTGAATGAGCCTTATGATACGGTCATGGTACACGACTGGCTAGAAGCGCAAAAGCTACTTACAGGCGCAGGTGGTGACAGTTATTTGGCGGATATTTTGAGCCAAAGTCCTGCTACCTTGTTTAACCTGACTGCCTATGCCCAACGCGTACGCGAGCTATCAACCCTACGCCAACTGATTACCACTGGTAATGATATGTTGACGCTTGCCTATAATCCAAAAGACCAAAGCGTTAGTGACATTCTAGATAATGTCGAGGGCAAGATATTTAGTATCAATGAGCAGCATAACAAACGCGCAGAACAGCGTGGCCCTGTCGGTATTACCTCTGTTTTGACCAATGTTATCGATAAAATTCAAGAACTTAAATCAAATCCAGATGGCATGATTGGTTTACAGACACCATTTGCCGAGCTAAATAATAAAACACAAGGTCTACAAGCAGGAGATTTGATTATTGTTGCTGCGCGTCCTTCGATGGGTAAAACCACTTTTGCGATGAACTTAGCAGAAGGTATTTTGTTTAATGAAGATTTGCCAGTCGTGGTGTTTTCGATGGAAATGCCTGCTGAGTCTATCGTGATGCGTTTGTTATCCTCATGGGGTGCGATTAATCAGACGCACCTACGCTCTGGGCAAATGAACGAAGATGAATGGGCGAAAATGATGAACGCCATTCAGCATTTACAATCAAAGCATTTATATATCGATGACAGTACTGCCCTACCACCATCTGAGATGCGCTCACGCTGTCGCCGTATCGCTAAAAACCATGACGGCAAATTAGGTGCTATCATCGTCGATTATCTTCAGTTGATGAAAGTACCCAGTCTAGATGGCAACCGTGTTGGCGAGATTTCTGAGATTTCTCGTAGTCTAAAAGCACTAGCACGTGAGCTTGAGTGCCCAGTGATTGCGCTATCGCAGCTTAACCGTAGTCTGGAAAACCGTCCTAATAAGCGTCCTATTATGTCGGATTTGCGTGAGTCTGGTGCGATTGAGCAGGATGCTGATTTGATTACCTTCATCTATCGCGACGAGGTTTATAATGAAAACTCAGACCACAAAGGTGTAGCTGAGGTCATCATTGGCAAACAGCGTAACGGCCCTATCGGTACTATTCGTTTGGGCTTTGAAGGTCAATTTACCCGCTTCATTAACCTAACGCCAGAGTACTACCAAGGTGTGAGTTTTGAAAATGACGAGTAACCAACGTTATAACGTTTAAGTTCTATACAAAATCAGGTTTGATTATAAGTCAGCAAGTAATTTTCAATTAACAGTTTTCAATACAATAGCCAGTACCGCATCAATTCAATCGATGCGGTACTGGCTTTATAACTTCATAATTCTACTCATACAGAAGGCAATTATGCGCACAATCACTATAAAACCAAAAGCTCTTACTCATAACCTAAATCAAGTAAAACAACGTGCACCCCAGTCTAAAGTGTTGGCTATGGTCAAGTCTAACGCTTACGGACATGGCGTAGCGGCAGTCTTACCGGCATTACAGCAAGCAGATGGTATCGGTGTCGCTACTTTGCCTGAAGCGTTAGAAGCCAGACAGTTAGGTTGGAAGAAAACCATCGGTTTAGTAGAAGGGGCGTTTAGCGCTGGTGAATGGCAACAAGCGATTGATCATGAGGTTAGCTGTGTGATTCATCACGGGCCACAGCTAGAATGGGCACTACAAAACATCCCACCAGTTGGCAGTGCAACTAGAGTGGCTTGGCTGAAATACAATACAGGCATGAATCGTTTGGGTTTCAATGCTGAGGGTGTGCTATCAGCAGCAAAACGCCTACATGAAGCGGGCTATCAGCTGATACTAACCACACATTTTGCCAATGCTGATGACCACGATCATCCATTAAATGCCATGCAGATTGAGCGTTTCTCAAGTGTATTGGCGACTTTAAAAGACACCATTAGCCCAGATATTCAAGGCTCATTATGCAACTCTGCTGGTATTGTTAATTTCCCAGACTACCATTATGATTGGGTACGTCCAGGCATTATTTTATACGGTAGCTCGCCTGTCGTTGATAAAAGCGCACAAGAATTAGACTTGCAGCCAGCGATGGAATTTAGTGCTCAGATTATCGCCTTACAAACCGTTAGCGCAAATGATGCGATTGGCTATGGTAGTCGCTGGCGTGCAAAGCAAGACACCAGAACCGCATTAGTAAGCGTTGGATATGGTGATGGCTACCCACGTGTGGTCACTGATGACGCTTATGTCACTGTTATAGATGCTAACGATAATCAAGGCTATCGTTGCCCTGTGATTGGGCGCGTGGCTATGGATATGATTGTCATTGATATCAGTGACGCACCTGAAAGTCTTGCTATAGATAGTAAGGTCATGCTCTGGGGCGATGCGCCGCGTGTCGATGAAGTAGCATGTCATGCTGGGACAATTAGCTATGAGCTATTATGTCGCCTCAGCATACGTCCAAACCGTACACAGGCATAATCATTAGCGGCACAGTCACTAGTATACAAGGTGTCATGGCTTGCTAATATGACTTTGGTCTATTTGGCAAGCCATTTACTCTTGATAAAAATGAACGTTTACATTGAAAGTAAATACGCTATACTAAAAGTTTGTTGTCACCCCAGTATACGCACTGACGCGATGCTATTGAAGATTGATGACGTTTCACTGACTGCGATCGACTGCTAGGATTACTATGAGTTTGCGCCATTTTTTAACCTTATCTGATTTAACCAAACAAGAACTAGAAAACTTGATCAAACGCGCAAGCGAATTGCGTAAGATGCAACACGCAGGCGAGATATACCAGCCTTTTGTTGGTCGTACGCTTGGCATGATATTTGAAAAATCTTCAACACGTACACGTATCTCATTTGAGACGGGTATGGGTCAATTTGGTGGCAGCGCCATATTTTTATCGCCAAATGATACTCAACTAGGTCGCGGTGAGCCACTAGAAGACTCAGCACGTGTGATTTCTAGCATGGTCGATATCATTATGATTCGTACCTTTGGACACGAAAAAGTTGAAACCTTTGCTGAATACTCAAGTGTGCCTATTATCAATGCATTGACTGATGACTATCATCCATGCCAATTGCTCGCTGATATGCAAACCTATTACGAGCATCGCGGTAGTATTGAAAACAAAATCGTCACATGGGTTGGTGATGGCAACAACATGTGCTCATCATTTATGCAAGCTGCCAATCAGTTTGGTTTTGAATTACGTGTGGCAGCACCTTACGGGTTTGAGCCTGATCCGAAACTTATGGAGCGTTTCTCACACTGCGTGAGTCTGGTAGAAAACGTACAAGACGCAGCAAAAGATTCTAACCTAATTGTCACCGATGTATGGGCAAGTATGGGTCAAGAGTCTGAGCAAAATACGCGTGCACGTCGTTTTGCCCCTTATCAAGTGACGCCGTCTCTATTAGACAAGGCCGACCCTGAAGTGGTATTTATGCACTGCTTGCCAGCTCACCGTGGTGAGGAAATCTCTCATGATATGCTCAACGACCCGCGTTCTGTCGTTTGGGATGAAGCCGAAAACCGCTTACACGCACAAAAAGCATTGATGGAGTTTTTACTCAAAGACAAAATTAAGCTGCCTGCATAGCTTGTCTTTTATTGCCTTAGGCTATTCTATAAAAAACTAGTAAAATAAATGGTAAGATAATTTGCCAATAAACTCCTAAATAAAAAAGCCGTCCAAATCTGGACGGCTTTCTTATTTGTACAAGTAGCTTAAGATTGAATTAACGCGTTAACGTCGTCACCCCATTAGCACCTGCTTTTAGCAATACATCAGCTTGGTTTGCCGCAAAGATACCATTGCAAACCACACCTACGATATCGTTTAGTTCTTTTTCAAGCGCGATTGGATTACTTACATCTAAGTCATAGGTGTCTAAGATAACATTACCATAATCAGTGACAAAGTCTTCGCGATAAACTGGCTCACCGCCCAGTTTGGCCAATTGGCGAGCCACATACGAGCGTGCTTGTGGCAATACTTCAATCGGTACTGGAAACGCGCAACCTAATATATCAACGCTTTTACTATCATCGACCATACAGACGAACTTTTTTGAAGCTGCTGCCACAATCTTTTCGCGAGTCAATGCACCGCCGCCACCTTTGATAAGTTGCAAGTGCTCATTAACTTCATCTGCACCATCGATATAGACATCCAATGTACCAGCAAAGTTCAAATCGACTATTTCTATACCAAGCGCACGAAGTTTGTCTTCCGTCACCTGTGAGCTAGCGACAGCGCCAGCAAGCTTCAATTGTGGCAACAACTCAATCAAACAGTTGACCGTACTACCTGTCCCCACCCCAAGTATCATATCGTCTTCGATATAACTTAGCGCAGCTTTGGCCGCGGCTTGCTTTTGTGCTTGCTGATCACTCATCATAAATCCTTGGAAAATAAACGTATGGTCTTAAAAGAAGTAAAAGGCTAAAAGAGGTAAAATGCGGGGCTATTATAACCGATGATATTAATGGATGTTAGCGCATCATGACGCTAATTTATGAGTTCTATCATGCCAAGCTCAGTCTTAACTTCGCCAAATACCTGTACTTCATCTACATTTAAACTCAAAATCCTAAGAAAACTGTAATTGAGTCTTGCAAGATACTAAAAATCGGCATAGGCTAATCTATTTCGTTTTTATATTCATCTACACTTTTTATATTCATTCTGTTTAGGGATTACTATGTTGTCACACTGGGTACGAGCCATCTTACAAGCCACCGTCTATGACGTTGCTATTCAAACACCACTTGAAACGGCACCCAAGCTGACCCAACGTTTTACCAATGACATTCGTTTTAAGCGTGAAGACTTACAACCGGTCAAATCTTTCAAATTGCGCGGCGCCTATAACCGTATCAGTCAGTTGAGTGATGAAAAAAAAGCGCGCGGCGTCATTTGTGCCTCAGCAGGTAACCATGCGCAAGGCGTGGCGTACTCTGCGCGTAAATTATCACTAAATAATATCATCGTTATGCCAACCACTACTCCCGACATCAAAGTGGATGCCGTAAGAGCACTTGGTGGTAATGTAGATCTACATGGTGATAGCTTCGATCAAGCGAACCGTTATGCGATTGACCGCGCTGAACGCGAAGGACTGACCTTTATTCCACCTTATGATGATGAATTGGTCATCGCAGGACAAGGCACCATTGGTCTTGAGCTGACTCAGCAGTGGCGCAACATGGACTATGTATTCGTTGCCGTTGGTGGTGGTGGCCTAGTTTCAGGGGTTGCCGCATTTTTAGGCGAAGTGGCACCGCATGTAAAAGTGATTGCGGTGGAAGCCGAGCAATCAGCTTGTTTAAAAGCGGCGCTTGAAACAGGTGAGCGAGTCAAACTTGAGCAAGTAGGATTGTTCGTGGATGGTGTGGCAGTGGCGCAAATTGGCAAACTGCCTTTTGACGTCGTGCGTACACAAAAAAGCGATAACTCAGGTCCTATCGTTGAACCTGAAGTGATTACCTGTACCAATGATGAAGTATGTGCGGCTGTCAAAGACATCTTTGAAGAAAACCGCAGCATCGTTGAACCTGCTGGCGCACTATCTGTCGCAGGTATGAAAAAGTATATCGAAGCCAATAATATCCAAGACAAAAATTGTGTCGGTATCATTTGCGGTGCCAATATGAATTTTGACCGCCTACGTTATATCGCTGAGCGTACCGAAATTGGTGAGAAAAAAGAAGCCATCTTTGGGGTGACTATCCCTGAACAAACGGGTGCGTTCTTAAACTTCTGTCGCAGTCTACACGGTCGTAACATCACAGAGTTTAACTACCGTGCTGACAGCAAAAAATCGCCAGACTCGATGGAGCCTGCCTCAATCTTTGTCGGTATTGCTCTAAAAGAAGGCGAAAAAGAGCGTCAGACGATCAGCAACCAATTGTCGAAAGATGGTTATACCGCTCACGACCTGACTGATGATGATATCGCCAAATCACATATCCGCCACCTAATTGGTGGTCATGCCCATGTCGAAAATGAGCAATTGCTACAAGTGGTATTCCCAGAACGTCCAGGTGCATTGCTAACATTCTTAGAAAAACTGGGTGATGACTTCAATATCACTTTATTTCATTACCGCAACCATGGTGCCGCCGAAGGTCGTGTACTGGTTGGTTTGCAAGCCTCTGAAGGCAACTCTCGTCAGCTACAAGACGCGCTTTTAGATATTGGTTATGACTGTGCAACGGTCAATGACAACGTTGGTTATCAGTTGTTCCTAAAATAGTCAACATAGACATAATTTTTCATACCTAATGGCAGTTTTTAGAACAATTAAAAACTGCCGTTTTCAAATTAATAGTGATTACAAGCTGGCAGGTATGGCACAGTGATAAACAAAATATTAGTGATATTGATATGTCTGATTTTTTTGCTTATAGGTTATAGAGTCCTTCAACCTAACAATACGATAAATCAACCTGCGACCAATGTAGCGGCAGATATCGTAACGCAACCTGCGCTTACCTCTGCTGACACTGATAACATCGACAATATTGATGGCATAACGCCCACCTATGTTGATTTGGGTTCCACATCAGAGTCAGCTATAACTCCAGTATTATCAACACAATCAGCCTCAAGCTTTTCATGTGATGGCAGAACACATTGTTCACAAATGACATCCTGCGCAGAAGCAACTTATTTCACAAACTATTGCCCCAATACAAAAATGGATGGTAACCACGATGGTGTGCCTTGTGAACAACAGTGGTGCAACTAATTCACCCTCGTAATATCCATTTGTAAATCTACAAATCGCCCTAATATATGCCTAGTATAGAAAAGTAGATATAGAGGATTTTATGAAGAAAGATACTGATAAAAATCAGGAGCTGGTGAAAATCCGTCTCGATAAATGGCTATGGGCAGCCAGATTTTATCGTACACGCACCCTTGCCAAGCAAGCGATTGAGAGTGGACGTGTACACTATTCTGGTAGCCGTGTAAAAACCAGCAAAGAGATTTCGGTTGGAGATGAGCTTACCATTCGTCAAGGCTCAGCGACCGCAATGACCGAAAAGACGGTCGTTGTTGAGGCGCTATCTGCACAGCGTGGCAATGCAACCGCCGCTGAGGTATTATATTCAGAGACCAAAGAGAGCGAAACGCGTCGTGCTTACTATGCCGAGCAACGCAAACTGGCAAACCTTGCTCGTCCTGATAACAAGCCCAACAAAAAAGAGCGTCGCGATCTACAACGTTTTAAAAGCAATCAAGACTAAATATATCTTACGCTCTCCCCTTGTAGCCATGTATTATATGGCCTCAAGTCCATTGCTAAATGACGCTATTGTTTAGTCTCAACCCTTGCCATTCTAAGCATTAAACGTTACGCTAGCCGCTGATTCAATCAATTGCATGCTAATAAAAGCCGCATTAATAGTGCTGGTCTCTTATAGCATGTTTTTTTGTTGTAGAAGGTCATATTATGCTAATGAAAGCCTGTACTCCCTCGTCTGTGTTATTGGTATGTTTAGGGAATATATGCCGCTCTCCTACTGCTGAAGAAGTTTTTCGTCAGCAAGTAGCGATTGCAGGACTATCCATAAAAGTAGATTCAGCAGGCACTAGTGATTGGCATGTTGGCAGTGCGCCTGACATGCGCTCGCAGCGTCATGCTAAGTCACACGGCTATAAAATTAATAAGCTGGTCGCGCGTCAAGTCAGTGCCAATGACTTTCGTGATTTTGATTTAATCTTAGCCATGGACGCGCAAAACTTATCTGATCTGCAAGCAATCAAAGATAGCATTACAAACGCAGAAGATAACTTGGCGACATTAGCTCTGTTCAGTGAAGAAGACCCGACATATGGCGGTGATGATGTGCCTGATCCATATAAAGGCGATAACGATGATTTCGAAGAAGTGATCGAGCGTATCGAATCAAGCGCACAAGCTTGGATAGAAAGCTGGAAAGCCTGCTAGCCATACCGTCTATATTTCTGCTACTCTTGCATCCGGTATCTTCTATAATATAGTTAATCCTCTATAAAAGAGCTACAGCGTTAACCTCGCTTGAAGTATCACAGTTACGTCTGTACTCAGTTGCCTTGTATCTCTTTTAAATTGAATCAACTATCGCTACCTTATCATTTATTATCCTTTTGCCACATAGGCTATGTTATGACCCAAGCTTCACGTCTTGACCACAATGCTCAGTCTACCATCACAACCAATGTTTCAGCGACTGCCTTAGTCAATGAGTCAATCGATTTGTCATATGACAATACTATGGCATTGACCTGTGTTGCTGACTCTGTAGTGGCACTAGAGAATGAGGCGCAGCTTGACGACTTTATGGCAACTTATACAGAGGTTGCAGCAGACAAATTACCATTATTTGTGCTATCTGGTGGTAGTAATGTTTTATTATCTACAGTGTTAAAAGCCACGGTGTTACAGCCAAAAATGCGTGGTATTCATCTGACCAATCAAACCAACGATTATGTTGATATCGAAGTTATGGCTGGTGAGAACTGGCATGATTTGGTCGTACATACGGTTAATCAAGGCTGGTATGGGTTGGAAAATCTGGCGCTAATCCCTGGTCTGACTGGCGCGGCACCCATACAGAATATTGGTGCCTATGGTGTACAACTAGAAGATCGCTTACAGTATGTACGTGCCTATCATTTGCCAACACAAACTTGGCACCATTTATCAGCTGCTGATTGCCAGTTCGGCTATCGTGACAGTATCTTTAAACGCACGCCAAACACATGGCTTATTAGCCGCGTAGGTTTTAGACTACATACTAATCCTGCTAATATTCTAGCCAATTATGGCGATGTACAGACTGTAGCACAGCATTATGCTGAGCAACGAGGGCGCGCGCAAGCGACACCTGCTGATGTGATGCAAGCCATTATAGATATTCGACAACAAAAGCTGCCAGACCCAAAACAGCTGCCTAACTGCGGTAGTTTTTTTCAAAACCCTATTATCAGTCAGGAGCAGTTCACGGCGCTGCAAGCAACCTATCCAACTATCGTTGGTTATACCATGGCTGATAAAATGGTAAAGGTTGCTGCGGGCTGGCTCATCGAGCAAGCAGGCTTAAAGGGAAACGGCATTGCACCTATTTTTACGCACAAACAGCAAGCATTGGTGCTGACAAACCACAAGCCTCAGCAAGCCACGCAAGACGATGTAGCCATCGCGCAGAAATATATTGCTGCTACCGTCTATGACAAATTTGCCATTCAACTCTTACGTGAGCCAGTCTGGGTGAATGCTGATGGCTCAATTGGATATGCTGAGCATGTGGCCTAAAAAATCATGGTCTAAGCCGCCATTATCTAAACGATTATGGCGATATTACTTGCGGTTTTCTGAACGCATGGTGACACTCTTTCGCATTATTAATATCACTTTTATACTAGGCTCCACGTCTGTCATCTTAGTGATTATTAGCTTATTCACCCCACTGTTTTCGCAAGCGATCGTTTATATATTTTCTTTACTACCGCTACCTGATACGCCTTCTGCTACCATGAGCTCTCCATCTACCGCTTACGTAGTACTAGGCGGCGGTCTGACCAATGACCATAACAACCAAATCATCTTAAATCGCTATAGCCTCAATCGTGCCCGTACCGCTGCAGGCGCTTACCATGACTTACCTTTACCGATCGTATTGAGTGGCGCGGAAGCTCCATGGCTCGGCCAATGGTTGACGGAACATGGGATCGATGGACTGATAAGCGAAAATGCCAGTATGAATACGTGTGAAAATGCCCGTTTTACAGCCAAACGTGTTCCACTACGTCATGTATATCTGATTACTGATAGCTACCATATGGCACGTGCACGTAGACAGTTTGCCTTAAACGGTATCAATAGCACACCACTCCCTGCGCCACTCCCTGTAAGACGCGAATGGATGAAGCCAGCACACAACTTAAGCCACTCACGGCGTGCTGTCTATGAAATCGCTGCCTATCTGCGCGATGTGATACGTCCACAAACGGACTGCCGCCAAGCCAATGACGTGACGTCACAGCAGCTATTGACCCCAAGAGGTAACGCCGCAAAAAACGCTAACGAATAAACGTTAAAGATGTACACCATACCATTGAGAAACTTATTCTAAATACTATCGTAGCATCCACTATATTCGTGATGGGTGTATAATGATAAGAGACACAGTTATTTGAGAGATTTACCATGCTCAGTATATTTTTATTAATTCCATTAAGTCTCATGCTGTTTGTGGTTGCTATTTGGGCAGTGCGTTATGCGGTCAAATCAAACCAATTCGAAGATCTAGACAATGCATCACAGCGTATTATATTGGATGATCGTCAAGAACGCCGCCAAACCATGCAAGATTATGAACGCTCAGCACCCGACCAGCAACAAGATAATACAGCGGTAACTAATGGAAATAACAATAATTCTGACATAGATAAAGATGCCAAAATCTAATTATACTTACTTTATAAATGCGTAACTTATTGGTACTGCTTCATCAAGTCATACAGTACGAGTAGGTTCGCCCTTTAACATTCTTAGGAGACGCATTCATGACCATCGCTTTAATTGTGGCGGCATTACTAATGGGATTCTTTGGTTCACCGCATTGCTTAGGCATGTGTGGTGGTCTTGTGACTGCATTTGGTCTATCTATGAAAGACGTCAGCCCCGCCAAACGCCGTGCTTTAGTGGCCACTTACCATTTTGGGCGCTTAACGAGTTACGCATTATTAGGCTTAATCGCAGGGCTTATCGGTATTACCGTATTAAAGCCATTGATGATGGGTAATAGCACACCGCGTATTTTATTAGGACTGGTGCTGGTATTTGTCGGTGTAACGATGCTTGGTGCACCGTTTTTAACCAAACTCGAACGTTTTGGTATGCGCTTTTGGCAATACCTTAGCCCACTGCGTCAAAAGGTATTTCCACTTAATACCTTTCCGCGCGCACTCACAGCAGGTTTGCTTTGGGGCTTCTTACCTTGTGGCTTGGTATATGGTGCTCTACTGATTGCGGTTGTTGCACATAATCCATTAAGCGGTGCTGCATTAATGTTTGTCTTTGGTCTAGGAACCATACCGATGCTAGTTGCGACGCATGAAACGGTCGGCTGGTTACGCGATAAAATTGGCCGTTTTCGCTTGAGACAGTTAAATGGTGCCGTTATGGTAATTTCAGGCTTGGCAGTAGCGGTCGTGCCGATGGTTATGGCAAATATGCATGGTGGGCATGGCGAGATGAATCATGGTAGCCACGCTGCTATGATGTCTGATATGGACTCTCATGACATGGGTCAGATGGATCATGATATGAATATGACAGAAAACATGGATCATAACATGCAAAATATGGACAACCATATGAACCATAGCATGCATGACACGAGTAATGAGTCAATGGACATGAATCACCATGAGCATACCGAAATGATGGAACACGCTCAATAAAGTTATTCATAACAGATACTATTAAAACTTAGCATATAAAAAAGCCCTCAATACCATTTTCGATATTGAGGGCTTTTTTATATGCCAAATAATACTCAGTTTATAGTAATTATTCCTGCCACTGCTCAAGCGTAAATTTAGTTTCTAAATGCTTTTCTAATGCTGGTATATTAAAAGCATCATCCTCACTCACAAAGCTGATACTAATACCTGTCTGACCCGCACGGCCCGTACGACCAATACGGTGTACATAATCATCTGGCTGATCAGGCAAAGTAAAGTTGACTACATGGCTGACATCATCGACATGGATACCGCGTCCTGCTACATCTGTTGCTACCAAGATAGACGCATGACCATCCTTAAATCGCTGTAAGTATTTCTCACGTTTTTGCTGAATAACATCACCTGAGAGCATCACGATATTATGCGCTTGACGCAATTTATGATACAGACGCTTTACTTGGTCTTTACGATTGGCAAAGATGATAACCTTCTCTACTGCTTTATCACTAATGATACGCTGTAAGGCATCTAGCTTTTGATCTTCTGTTAGCAAATAGAAATGCTGATCTACTAGCTCACTGGTTTTATGTTCAGGCTCAATCTCAACAAACTGAGGTTCGTGCAACCAGCGGTAGGCCAAATTCATAACGTCTTGGTTAAAAGTTGCAGAAAATAATAAGCTTTGACGATCGGTATTGGCAGGCATTCGACCGACTAGGCGCTTGATATCAGGAATAAACCCCATATCTAGCATACGATCTGCTTCATCAAGTACCAGTACCTCTACTCTATCTAGATACACCATGCCTTTATTAGCAAGATCAATTAGACGACCAGGTGTCGCTACCAAGATATCAACGTACTGACGTTCAAGCTCGTGCTGCTGAGTTTCATAGTTAGTCCCGCCCATAATACAAACGCTATGTAGCGAGGTATATTTGGTCAAAGCAATACAGTCATCAAATATTTGCTGAGCCAGCTCACGAGTTGGTGCCATGATCACAGCGCGTGGCTCACCAAGATAGCGCTCTTCATCATTGGTAAATGGACGCTTAAGCAAGGCTTCCATAATAGTCATTAGAAAAGTCGCTGTTTTCCCTGTACCTGTTTGTGCTTGCCCAATAGCGTCTTGATTTGCCAATGTATGCGGCAATATCTTTGCTTGAATGGGTGTCAATTCCGTGAAGCCTAGATCACTTACTGCACGCAGGGTCGCTGTTGAAAGTGGCAGATCGGTAAACGTTGTAAAATTGCTCAAAAAAATATCCTTTTAAATAAATTACTTGTCTTTTATTAATTATAAATAGGCTCATAATGAACCTTTATAGTATCAAATGTAGCGTTTAAACCGCAGTCAGTAAGAGTAGCTTTATTAAGTCTGTGGAAAATCATCAAACATATAGGCACAAAAAAAGCCAAGCCCAAATTCAATCCTACCAAATATGCTGTAGTTCACTCAACATAGGTAAGATAAGATGGGCTTGACTCAGTAGTATATCAGTAGTTTGTACAGACATTATAACTAAACCGCTTTAATGTCTGAGCAAATTACTCTTCTGTCTTTCTGACTTCTTCAGCTTGCAGACCTTTGTCACCTTCTACTACGCTGAACTCAACTTTTTCGCCATCCTTTAGAGAACGATAGCCATCACCCTGAATCGCGCGGAAATGGACAAAAATATCTTCTCCGCTGTCACGTTGAATGAAACCAAAGCCTTTTGCGTCATTAAACCACTTAACGATACCTTGCTCACGAGCTGACATAATATTACTTCCTAAAAAAGTCGCTTAGCCCTAGATTCCTTTGCGACATTGCATATAAACAGGGTCTAAGATTATGAAATCAAAAATTAAGAGTATTACTACTCTACTTACCATCATCTATGTAGTGCTTTAATAACCTACATAGCACTTGCATAACAAATTCACAAGACACATTTACCGTCTCAAAATTCGATAATAGCAACAATATTGCAATATTTATTGCATAAAAAATATCATAGCACGGGTTTTTAGCAACATAAAGACTTTTAATATGCTTTTTGATATCTAAATAATTTTTTAGACAAATTTTTATAACCCAGCTGGCAAGCTGTTATGATAAAGAGCAAGATGTATTGAAGCCAGCTTAGTCTAGCTGCACGCGTCTTAAGTTATTTATATATTATAATAAACTATCAACATCGCTCAATAGTTACCGAGACCATTATGACCGCCTCTACTCCGATAAAAGCAGCTGAACAATCGACCAACAAAAATTCCAATAAAATACTGACTCATAAATTACTACTGGTAAATGGGGTAAATCTAAACTTACTAGGTAAACGAGAACCGCATATTTATGGTCATACGACGCTTGCTGATATAGAGCAGCAACTAATCGAGCGCGCCGCACGCCATGGTATAGATTTAATATGCATACAGTCTAACCATGAAGGTAAGCTAGTAGACGACATTCAGTATCACGGATTATTGGCGGATAAATCTGACCAAGTCGATGCTATCATCATCAACCCAGCTGCATTTACGCATACTTCAGTGGCTCTGCGCGATGCGCTATTGGCCACGCAAAAACCATTTATAGAAGTACATTTATCCAATGTTCATGCACGTGAGCCTTTTCGGCATCATTCCTATTTAAGTGACGTTGCGGTTGGAGTGATTTGCGGCTTGGGCCAATTAGGCTACCAAATGGCGCTTGATTACTGGTTGAGCAACATATATGCAGCCGAGACAAACAAATAAAATGACGGTGTTTACTCTTTTACAAATAATTGCACGCGTCTTCACACATTAGTCAAACAGTAATTTTGCAATTAAAATAATAGAATTACGACTGAGTAAACAACCCATTATACGGTGACATGAATGGCAAAATCGTCCGGAAAACGCTTTATGAAACTTGCTGGCATGACAGCAAGTATTGCTGGCAAAGCCGCTAAAAACTCATTTAAGCATCTCTCAAGTGACGAGGAAAAGCGTCTGCAAGCTCGCTCAGATTTAATGCAAGACGTGGGCGTTCAAATTGCTGAGACGTTGGGTGAAATGAAAGGCGCAGTGATGAAAGTCGGACAGATTGCTTCACAGTATAAGGATGTGTTCCCGCCTGAGGTTGCGTCAGCGCTCGAAAAGCTACAGAAAGATGCACCGCCAATGCCGTATGCGCAGATACGTGCCCAAGTTGAACGCGAGCTAAAAGCACCTATCTTAGAGTTGTTTAGCGAGTTTGAAGAGACACCTTTTGCCGCAGCATCCATTGGACAAGTGCACAAAGCGACTTTGCCATCGGGTCAAAAAGTGGTGGTCAAAGTCCAGTATCCGGATGTCGATGAAAACTGTGATAGCGATCTCAAACAAGTACGCATGGCATTAAAAATCGCTGGCGTGCTCAATATGAGTAAGCAACTACAAGAGCAACTTTTTAATGAGATTCGCCAAAGCTTGCATGACGAATTGGACTATGTCAAAGAAGCTCACAACTTACGCGTGTTTGGTGCTTTTCATGCAGAAGATGAAGGCCTTATTATTCCTAAAGTGATTAGCAGTCATTCTTCTAAAAGGATTCTGACTTTAACTGAAGAGATGGGAGAGACTTTGACTGTTGCTGCGACATGGGACAATGACGTCAAACAAAAAATTGCTGAACGTCTGTTTCACTTTACCGCAGGTCAACTATTTGGGTTGTACCGTATGCACTGCGACCCTCATCCGGGTAACTTCGCTTTCCGTCATAACGGCAGTGTCGTGGCCTATGATTTTGGCGGTATCCGTAGTTATAGCGATAGCGAAGTGCAGTTATTCAAACGCTTTGTCAAACATGCGCTAAAAGGTGACGTCACTGCACTCGAACAAGATTTGATTGCCCTAGATATTCGCCGCGAAGACGACAAGAACATCCCTGGTGAATTTTATGAACAGTGGCTATCGATTGGTATGAAGCCTTTATCCATTAGCCCCTATCAAGAAGGTGCATTTGATTTTGGTAGTAGTCAAGTACATCACGAAGCCATTGCGCAGATGCGCACCTCTTTGAAGTACTTCGGTCAGTTTCAACCTTCCGCTACCACTATGATGCTAGATCGTACTGTATCAGGACAATACTGGAATCTGGTCAATCTAGACGTCGAGATCGACCTCTCACCACTGGTTGATGAGTACATCGATGCATAGTAGTCCATTTGCTGTCATGATTGAATCTATCTCTATATATGTAATGCGTGTCCGCAGCGATCACAAAAGTCTGCCCCTACCGCATGACCAAACTTGCCGCAGTTTGGACAAGTCACTGGGTTCAACTGCGGACGCATATTACGAGCTAGCTCTGACGTAAAGATACCTGTTGGTACAGCAATAATCGAATAACCCGTAATCATAACCATGGTTGCTATTGCTTGTCCGAGCGGTGTTTTGGGTGACATATCACCATAACCAACCGTCGTCATCGTGACAACTGCCCAGTAGATAGACAATGGAATACTGGTAAATCCATTCTCTGGCCCTTCTACCACATAAATGATTGAACCGAAGATGGTTACCAATAGTACAAGCGATAAGAAGAAGACTGTGATCTTCTGTTGACTGGTTTTTAATGCGGAAGCCAAAAAACCAGCCTGTTGCATATAAGCTTTGAGCTTAAGAACACGGAATACACGTAAAATACGTAATACCCGTATCACAAGTAGATACTGCACGCCCACAAACATTAAACTCAAGTAACTTGGCAATACAGACAGCAAATCCACTATCCCAAAGAAACTAAAAGCATAACGTAAGCGGTTGGGTGCTGAAAACAGCCTTAGCACATACTCAATAGTAAATAAGATGGTAAAAAACCACTCTGCATAAAAGAACAACGTGCCATACTGCAAACGCATATATAGCACACTATCAAGCATGACGACGGCCACACTGGCTAAAATTGCAATCAGCAATACAATATCAAAGAGCTTACCCAAACGGGTATCTGTGCCTTCGATAATGATGTGCGTACGGTTACGCAAGTGTGTAAGAGCTTCGGCGGTTGGTTGCTTCATAGAATCAGTACTTTATAAAATCAATGGTTTGATAGCACGCAATGACTTAGAATGTGATGGATAAGGGCAAGTTGGTCAAAATAGCTAAAACTGGTTTATAATATCGCTCACCTATCACAGTGAATACAATCTATAGGTTGCCACAGTGTAGCAAAAAAGCACTCTCAACAACATACAAATCGTTAACGTGCCAGTAGCGCTGCTACCTCACACAAACAAAGTAATGATAGTATAAAATCAGGCAATCAAATATTGAAGGTTGTTATTGTTCACTCTTTTTATTCATAAAAATAGTACGTAGAACTTAAGGATGTTATATGGCAGGCCATTCAAAATGGGCAAATATTAAACACCGTAAAGCCCGTCAGGATGCAGTGAGAGGTAAGATATTTACCAAAATTATTCGTGAAATCGTTTCAGCTGCCAAACAAGGCGATCCCGATCCTGATAAAAACCCACGCTTACGTGCCGTTATCGAAAAAGCGCTATCAGCCAATATGACGCGCGACACGATTAATCGAGCTGTCGACCGCGGTACAGGCGGCGGTGATAACGAGAATATGGAAGAAGTCAGTTACGAAGGCTATGGTGTTGGTGGTGTGGCTGTATTGGTCGAAACCATGACGGATAACCTCAACCGTACGGTTAGCGAGGTACGTCACGCTTTTACCAAAAATGATGGAAACCTTGGTACATCAGGCTCAGTGGCATATCTATTCACTAAACGTGGCGAGATCACTTTTAACGATGTCAGTTTAGAAGATGAAGTGATGCTCGTTGCACTAGATGCAGGCGCTATAGATATCGAAAATGACGGCGAAAGCTTACTCGTTATTACTGAATGGGAGAGTTTTGGTCAGGTCCAAGATGCCCTAAATGCGGCTGGTCTGGTTTCTGACAATGCCGAAGTTACCATGTCACCATCTACCACGGCTGAGATCGACAATGTTAATGATGCTGAAAAGATTATAAAGATGATTGATATGTTAGAAGATGCTGATGATGTGCAAGAAGTTTATACTAACGTAAAATTCTCTGCTGACGTCATGGCTCAGCTTGAAGCGTAATCTTATTAATTGTTCATTGAAAAGGGCCAGATACTAAAAGTATTTGGCCCTTTTCTATTAATATAGATTTGAACTCAGCTTTACATCCGACTTCCTTCTAGCGCTAGTAAATATTCCTTTTTATCTAGCCCGCCTGTATAACCACCAAGCTTACCATCGCTAGCAATCACTCGATGACAAGGCACGATAATGCTAAAAGGATTTTTGCCATTGGCCTGTGCGACCGCACGAAACCCTTTTGGACTGTCGACACGCTGCGCGAGTGTGGCATAGCTGATAGTTTCACCATACTCAATACCTCGCAGTGCCTGCCATACTCTTTGCTGAAACTCAGTACCCATAGAAAAGTCTAAGGGCAAATCCAATGTCTTACGCTTACCATCAGCATAGTCTTTGAGTTGGAAAATCGTTTCTATCAATAACGCTTGAGCAGGTTCATCCATGCTTAGGCCATTTTTATCTATAAAGGTAAAATCTTTATCTGTCAGACCGTAGTACTTTTTAAGTTTAGGCACAGATTTTGAGCTATGCCATGAATTACCTGACAGCAGCCAGTTAGCTTCAACAAGCATAGGCTGACCATGTTCGTCGACATGAGCAATTAGCGTTAATTGGTGTGACCCAAAAGATGCTGTGGTAACTATCATAGCGTCTATTTCCATATTATCTTAAAAATGATTTACTCACTAAAACTGGCTCTCTTATTCTTTATCGTCGGTCTCGAACAAGGCGGCGACAAACTGCTTCGGACTAAAAGAGCGCAAGTCATCAATCGACTCACCCACACCAATATAACGAATAGGCACATCTGTCGTTTCGGCAATATTAAACACCACACCACCTTTAGCAGTACCATCTAGTTTGGTAATGGTGATACCTGTCAGCGGTACAATTTTATTAAACAACTCGACTTGGTTGATAGCGTTTTGACCTGTACCAGCATCCAGTACAATCATACCTTCATGCGGGGCACTTGGATCCGCTTTACGCATGACACGTACGACTTTCTCTAGCTCTGCCATCAAATGTGTCTTGTTTTGCAAACGACCAGCCGTATCAGCGATGAGTACATCAATATTTTTTGCTTTAGCTGACTGCATCGCATCAAAAATGACGGAAGCGCTATCAGAACCATGACCTTGTGCCACAACTGGAATATCATTGCGCTCGCCCCAAATCTGTAGCTGCTCAGTCGCTGCCGCGCGGAACGTATCGCCCGCTGCCAACATGACTGATTTTCCCTCACCTTGCAGACGCTTGGCAAGCTTACCAATTGTTGTCGTTTTACCCACACCATTAACACCTACTACCAATATAACAAATGGCTTTTTACTGGTATCAATCACTAATGGCTCAACTTTTGGTGTAAGGATATCAACCAGTTCGCTTTGCAATGCTTTATATAGTGAATGGGCATAAATCAGATCACCACGATCTGTCTGCTCAGTGAGGCTCTTGATAATACGATTCGTCGCGTTGACACCGATATCAGCTACCAATAGTTGATCTTCGACTTCTTCTAATAGCTCATCATCAATCTCTTTACCACCGATTAAAATACTAACCATACCTTCGGCTAAGTTTTTGCGTGACTTGCTGAGACCCGTTTTCATACGGTTGAACCAACTGCCTTTTTTCTTGTTTTCTTTAGGCTCTTGGGTCTCTGCATCAGGCTCTTTGGTAATAGCCGCCTGCGTGTCGCTATCAGATACTGGGTTTATACTTGGTGTATCACCCAATTGATCTTGTAACGGCATAGCAGGAACGGTTGATGCCGTATTGGACTGACTTGTAGTACTTGTCTCTTCAGCGCTTAAAAAGCTTTCAGGAGCACCTTTAGGAACATTGTGTTCCTCTGTCATCACAATTGGTGTGGCCAACGCAATATTATCTGCAGAATCATTATTCGGGACGTCTTGATTTACCGTACTGTCCTGTTTAGGAGCACTATCATCGGCATCATCGACGATGGGTACAGATTGCACCGGTAGACTGGGTAAGGTAATATCATCGTCATCTAAGTCGTCGAGACCAGCATCAAGGTTAATGACTACGCGGTTAGTATTGTTTGGGTTATTCATAAACTTGCCCTAAAGGTTATCACTATCAATTATTTGTTTATTGTTAATGGATTTGTATGTTGCCATCTAGCTACGAGCGACATGACACCTAATTTTGACTTATTTTAGCATATTTACAGTCATGCTCAGCCCTTACCCTATTAGTCTATCCTCAAAATTTATCTGCTTAAGAAATCACTCTATGACTTGAGAAAGTTTTGCTTAAGGTTTGGACACAAAATTCTGACCCGTTACTTATCAGACTTCGCCTACTCTACCAAGACTTATTTGATAAATACTTATTAGGAACGCTTTATGTCATTACTCTCTAAACACTATAAAAAAATCAGTAGCATCAGTGTGGCTGTTCTGCTAACGACGACTATATTGGTGATAGGTTGCACCACCACGCAAGAGTTTAGACCGACTGCTAGCGTTATGGTTGGTGCTCAGACCTCTTTGTAATACCTTCTATTACTATGATTATCACTTAATTTTTCAGTCAACATTCTATATAAGTAGACCATATCATGCCATTGTCTTTACCTCTACCGGCTGCGCCATTACGTATTGCTTGTGCCTTAGCAATAGCAGCGTCACTTGCTGCGTGTCAAACCAACACGATGCCTACTAACTCTGCAACCACGACAAGCTCAATCGCAACAAATAGCTTGGCTCAAAATATGTCAGATGAAAGCAAAGACACTCAGCCATCCGAGTTGACAATAGACATGTCGGGCCGACATGAATATCAATTAGAAAATGGTCTAAAAGTCGTCATAAAAGAAGACCACCGAGCCCCAGTCGCTATGACACAAATCTGGTACCGAGTGGGCTCGGCAGATGAGCCTCTTGATAAAGGTGGTATCTCTCACTTACTCGAGCACATGATGTTTAAAGGTACTACCAATGTCTCTAGCGATGATTATGAGCGGCTAATTGCTAAATTTGGTGGCGTCAACAATGCTTTCACTAGCTATGACTATACTGGATACTACGAGCTGTTTCCTGCCAATCGTATGCCATTGGCATTGGAGCTTGAAGCAGATCGCATGAAAAACCTTACTTTCGATGACAATGAGTTTGCCAAAGAACATCAAGTAGTTATGGAAGAGCGTCGTCAACGTACTGATGACAATCCGCTTGCCAAAGCCTATGAATCATTTCGTCTGCTAGCGCTACCTGACAGTCCAAAAGGTGAGTCTGTCATTGGGCCTATGGACGAGCTAAAGTCGATTAAACTTTCAGACTTAAAAGACTGGTATAAGACATGGTATGCACCTAATAATGCAACGTTAGTCATCGTCGGTGACGTGCAACCACAGGAAGTACTCACCCAAGTCAAACGTTACTTCGGTGATCTAGAAAAAAGCAACTTACCCAAACGCACCTTTGTCACTCAAAAAGGTTTCCGTGGTTACCAAAAAGTAGACTCTGAGCAGGCTGTACAAGTACCCGTTCTATTAATGGGTTACAACGTACCGAGCCTTGCAACGGCAGGTGCAAGCAATGAAAAGCAAGCTTATGCCCTCTCACTCGCTCAAGATGTGCTCGATGGCGGATTATCTGCACGCTTAGAGAGTCGCTTGATACGTGAACAGGGTCTGCTGACCTCGGTTGGCACTTCTTATGACTTACTAGACCGCGGCGATGGACTGTTTTTAATACAAGCAACACCGCGTGAAGGCGTCAGTTTAGAGCAAGCACAACAAGCCATAACCTCAGAAATAGAAAAACTAAAAACCGATCCTATTGCCAATGATGAAATCAGTCGCGCTAAAACCAATACGGTTACTGGTTTGATTTATGCGCAAGACAGTATGGAAGGACAAGCACGTATGATTGGCTCATTACAGTCTATCGGTCTAGATGATAGGTTACTGGCGAAGTTGCCAGCTAAGCTTGATGATATCAGTGTGGCCGACATCCAAACTGTCAGTAAAAAATACTTGGTCAGAGACAACTTGACGGTGATGCATATCGTGCCACCTCAAGATAATGAAAAACCAGCTAAATAATAGACGATACTCATTATCAAACGTCTCATAAACATAGCCACAAACCTGTATTCTTAATAAGAAGAAACACATGATTCAGAATAAATACGACTCTAAAACGAAGCAAGAACCCTTTAAGACTACCTCACCCTCTGTAAAAAGTACCTTTTCATCTAAAAAGCGATCCTACCTCAGTACCAGCGTAGTTTTTGCTTTTAGTATATTGGCTACTACTGCTCAGGCTGATACAGCCGCTGCTGAAGATTACCGTGCGCTTGTCACAGTCGATGCAAGTGCGCCTATTGCTGCCCTATCTAAGTTGACAAGCTTAGATGAAGACCAACCTTTGGAAGTCACCGTACCGACCATTCAGCAGTTTAAAACTAAAGCTGGCGTACCTGTTATGTTTGTACAAACGACCACCCTACCAATCATCGATGTTGATTTGCGTTTTAATGCGGGTAGCGCGCGTGATGGTAGTATCAAAAATGATGGTTTTGGTATTGCTAACATGACAGCGACGATGCTCGAACAAGGCTCCGAAAGTCTAGATGAAAATGCATTTACACGTGCTGTGGAGACTTTGGGTATCAACCTAAGCAGTAGCGCCTATAAAGACATGTTTATCGTTTCACTACGCAGCCTATCTGATGACCAGCATCTCCTGCCAGCCATTGATTTAATGACACAAATGGTAAGTGAGCCTACGTTTGACGAGGAAACTCTAGCACGCAATAAAGCACGACTGCTCGTTGGTTTACAGCAGCAAAAGCAAGATCCAAATAGTCTAGCAAGTATTGCTTTCAGCGATGCTTTGTACGGTACTCACCCTTACGCGCACCCATCAGTTGGCACATTAGAAAGCGTTCCTGCGATTGAGAAACAGCAACTGATAGACTTTAAAAACAAATATCTAGTGGCGGCAAACGCATCCATTGCTATGACCGGCAATCTAACATTAGAACAAGCTAAAAAACTGGCAGAAGACATCACTACTAAACTGCCTACTGGCCAAGCTGCCGCCGAATTACCTGAACCGAAACCGCTTACTAAAGCGCAGCACGTTCATATTCCATTTCCAAGCACTCAAACTACTGTACTCATGGGACAATTAGGTAGCAAGCGGGCAACTGACCCAATAGCACAGCAGCAGCAAACCAACTTTGCGGTTGGAAACGAAGTCATGGCAGGTAGTGACTTTAATGCGCGGCTAATGACAGAAGTGAGACAAAACCTTGGCTATACTTATGGAATCTCGGGATCAATGAATCCCATGCTCTCGCGAGGCCCCTATCAGATTGGTTTTTCGACACGTAATGATAAAGCGCGTGCAGCAATTGATGCAAGTTTAGAGGTTATCAATGGGACACTGGACAAGGGTATTACTAAGGATGAGATGCGTTTGACTACAGATAACTTAAAAAACAGCTTCCCAATGGGATTTGCAAGCAATGCAGGCATTAATGGATTATTGGGAATGATGAATTTTTACCAATTACCGAATAATTACTTAGCTGACTATACCAATCGCATCGATCAAGTCACACTTCCAGAGGTCAATCAAACCATGCAAGATACACTAAAGCCTGATAATTTCTTGATTGTCACTGTGGGACAAGAAAATCCGTGGGAAGAAAAGAAAGCGACAAAGAAAACTAGTAAGAAATAAGTTGCTAGGAAGTAGGATATTTTTAGATATAAGAGTTATTAACAATATATGCATGTTATGAGTAGTAGAGAATACTACTCATAACACTTACTTTAATATTTGAAATACTATGGCCCTAAAATAAAAAATGGAGCATTCTCAATGTTTAGCATTAGGAATGCTTGGCATCAGAGATTTTTAATGCAACATCATAGACAAAATGTTCAGGCTTATAGGTAGCCCCATTATAGCTTAGACGGATAACGTGCTTGTCATAAGACGTCACTTTATAATTACCATTAGCAAAATTATGTATCGTTGGCACAACTAATAGCGCTTCTATTTGACGGTTATCTACTTTGACATTGAGACGCTGCCCCTCTCGCGGATATAAAAAATAATCACAATAGTCATTTACCATGACCTCTGATATACGCTCAATAACCTGATTACCTGTTTCTTCTTGAATTAATTTTGGACAAACGTCAGAACGCTTAGATGCCAAACGTGCGTAAGAGTTCTTGATATTGTCTTCTATCTCCTTAGAGCTTTGTATGTTTCTGGCAGAATTATCTGTCACTGTCATACTACTTTCGGAGGACACCTCTGTACTACATGCGCTGACCATCAGTATGGATACGAGTGCAGGAATAAGTAAAACGCCATACTTGTTATGGGTCGGCTGCAAAAGACTCTGACGCCTACCTTTTGCTTTATAGTATCTTACTATTGTTGAGCACTGATTTTTCATAAATTTCGCTTAAGGTAAATTCAGTCGTTTTTCGTAGATCATGAAGACAATTGATAGTACACATTATTAAAGCATGGCTTGCGAATACCAAACAAATTTTTGATGAACTTATGCGTACAACCTATAAATCCTACTAAACAATTGCAATAGTATTGCTTTTAGTAAATACCGACGCAGTATATATAAAAATGAATATATATATCTAGCATTATTATGATTTTTTTATCTTTATTCGATATTTACATCAGCAACAATCTATTTAATATCGACAAGAAGAAGAGCTACTAGCGTGATTAAATCCCCATTTACGGTAGCCATCAGTATCCAAATGAATAGCCCCTGTCGCATATAATCCTAAGCCAAAATTGTAAGACTGTCCCTGATATTGCCAAAACTGACATAGGCCATCTTGCATGGTATTCAAGCGCCATAAATTATCTTCGTACTCAGGTACCCAAATATCTATGGCACTCGCATTCATATGCTTACTACTATCAGCACCACCTGCACAATCATTCAGTCCTGGGTTACGATATACCGACCGTATTTCACTGCTGGGCGGCAAAATGCCTTGGTTTTTCAATTCACTATAGAGATGCAATGTCGGTACGATGTTAGGCCACAACTCTTGCGGTGGTAGCTGATAAGGTTCATATCCACATTTACTCCAGCTACGAGCGGTTGTAAGTAATTGAGATAGCGGTGGTAC
Source organism: Psychrobacter sp. AOP7-B1-25 (assembly GCF_052376195.1). NCBI lineage: Bacteria > Pseudomonadati > Pseudomonadota > Gammaproteobacteria > Moraxellales > Moraxellaceae > Psychrobacter > Psychrobacter sp. AOP7-B1-25. The sequence goes on along the minus strand of NZ_JBQSVK010000008.1, from coordinate 113,492 downwards.
ATTCTGTGACCCTACTCGTGAGCTGAGATAGCGTTTATACTCTGCTACTTGTCTAGCACGATAACTATTACTGTTTAGCCATGCATTAAAGTCCATACTTGTAGAATCTTTATAAGCACCATTGTAGGTGTTGTTTAACGTACTATAAGTAGCACCGCGCTTCACAATATTCACACGTTTATTTTCTTCAATAGATAACCTAGCATCAATCTCAAAATCACGCTGCTTTTGTACAATCAAGTTTTGCATACTGTCGTTATTTGATGTATTCGTACTACTATTTTGACGTATTTGAATACGGCGTTCACTATCATCACTGATAATAACGGCATGAGCAGTTATACTACCAGCACAAAGTATGAACGTGAGAACAGGCTGGAAAATTTGCCTATACGCATAGGTTTTTGATTTCATCATGACAAGAAGCTACCGCTAAAAACGTTTTATCGATACTATCAAATTTTCGACAAGCAGGCTAAACTATCGCTTCTAATTTGAAGTCCAATATTGATAATTAACACTTATCCTTACAACTTTTATAATTGAGTGACTTTATGACTTATGTGCCAATTAATTGACTGTCAATTGCTCGCGTACTTTTATTAGAAATGGTACTTTTAAGCTTATCTCACTCTATGCTTATCACGAGAAAATTTAGTTAGTACTTCCTTCCTACATCAATTGTTATGTCAAACTCTGCCTATGTCTTCTAGCCCGCAATATCGTTTTTCACGTCAGAGCCATCATCTGGGTCAAGGTCATGCACCGACACTATGGCAACGTATCCATATCGATCCATGGTTAACCTTACTACTACTGACAGTTTGTTGTATTGGTCTAACGATACTATATAGCGCTGCAAGCCAAGATATTGGTATGGTCATTCGCCAGATGGTCAGTTACGGTGTGGCATTTGCTGTGATGTTTACCATGGCCCAAATACCGCCCAGTCTCTATCGTACTTTTACGCCTATATTTTATGTCCTAGGACTCATACTATTAGTATTGGTAGATATTATTGGTGAAGTGCGTATGGGTGCTCAGCGCTGGATTAACTTACCTGGTTTTGGTAGTGTACAGCCTTCGGAGTTTATGAAACTTGGCATGCCAATGATGTGTGCTTGGTTTTTGTCTAAGCGTGATCTGCCACCGTCAGCGTCTAGCATTGCTATCACATTAGCTTTGATTATTGTACCTGTGCTATTAATTGCTAAAGAGCCTGATCTTGGTACGTCACTACTGGTCGCTGCCAGTGGTATATTTGTACTTTTCTTAGCAGGCCTCTCGTGGCGTTTAATCTCTGCCGCTGTAATCTTAGCTGTACCCTTTATAGCTTTCGCTTGGAATTTTTTACTCCACGACTATCAGCGTACGCGGGTATTGACACTCCTCAATCCTGAAGCAGATGTACAAGGTGCGGGATGGAACATCATTCAATCGAAAACCGCCATCGGGTCTGGTGGTCTCACTGGAAAAGGCTACCTAGAAGGCACTCAATCACATCTACACTTCCTACCAGAAGGCCATACTGATTTTATCATTGCTGCTTTCTCCGAGGAGTTTGGTTTACTCGGCGTGATGCTACTAATGTTTATCTACTTTTGCCTTCTATCACGTGCTCTATATATTGCTTTCACTCATCCTGATGTCTATTGCAGGTTGTTAGCTGGTGCTATCGCCATGTCTTTCTTTGTTTATATATTCGTCAACGTCGGCATGGTTGGCGGCATCTTACCTGTTGTAGGTGTTCCACTACCATTCATTAGTTATGGGGGTACGGCAATTGTAACTCTGATGGCAGGATTTGGCTTACTTATGTCTATTCATACTCATAAATCTGGCTAGATTACCTATGACTTCATAAAAAATGATATATGTTCGTGTAGGAAACAATAACAGTTACAAACCTAAAATAATGAGTCATTCTACTCGCTATTATTCTGATGATAAACGAGCATAATTTCTGATATTGGTTAACTAACCACAGATGCGGAAAGATTTTATTGCTTGTTTTTTACAAAAAATTGCGTTAACCTCATTTTACTATACTCTGATACATAACATGTACATAGCTACTAACAAACATTTCATTCAAATATATTTAGGTTGTAGCTTAGCTGTATAGTTAACATCTTGTAGATTCCAGACTTTCAAATACACTACTTAATTAACGGTTTGATAACAAAGCGATACGCGATGTTTTCTAAACCTTCTATTAATGTAGCACTCTAAAGAAGTTTGTATATCGCACATCATGTAAATACGACATAGTCATATTGTCACTCAGTCTTTATTCTAGACTCTGTATTCAATAGTTATCGCTAACTATCATTTGAGCGTATCGTCAGTCACTCTAGCCATTATGTTCGCTAAACACTGATGATAATGAAATGAAAAATTACCATACATTGATGTTTATAAGAGCCATCTATTAACCGACATGAAAATAATAGGTTGATGCTATGCTCAGTCTAAGTTATTTAGAGTTAGATTTTGATGTATAAGTTATAGAGGTATTTATGAATAAGCGTTTATCTGGTTTACTTACCATGTCGGCAATGTTGTTTGCTGGCTCTGCAGTCGCTACCAATGCAAATGCTGCAGAAGCAAAAACCACACTTGCTATGATTTCGCAAGATAACGCCTCCCACATCGACCGTGTACTTGGTGAATTGAGCCGTCAGCACGATGGCGCATCAAGCTTAGTCAAGTCAGCCCGTCAGCCTACTTCATTAGCCCTCAGTAGCTCATTACTGGCTAATGATACGACCCAAGTTACTAATGATGAAGATGTACTAGAGCGTCTAACAGCTGTGGCCTCTAACTCAGTAAGCAAATTCAAGCAGACTGGTCTTGCTTCTTGGTATGGTCGTAAGTTCCATGGTCGCAAGACTGCTAGTGGTGAAACTTTTGACATGAATGCTCTAACTGCAGCGCATCGCTCATTGCCACTAAACTGCTATGTCAAAGTTACTAACAAAACCAACGGTAAAACGGTCGTCGTAAAAGTGAACGATCGCGGCCCATTCCATGGTAACCGCGTGTTAGATCTATCCTATGGCGCTGCCAAAAAACTTGGTATTACAAGTAAAGGCGTTGGCAACGTTTCTATTGAGCGCGTTGCAGGACCATAGTTTCAAGTATCGGTTTTAGAGACTGATAACATTGCCAACGTAAACAACAAAAAACGCCTAACTAATAATTAGTTAGGCGTTTTTTGTTGTTTATATTTATTGCTCCAAACTAATAGCAATGGCTTAACTACTTAAAACCAAGCACTATGAATTGTATATATCTTATAATTCAAATGCGCTTTCAATAGCATCATCAAGTCGCTCAACCGCAATTACATTGATACCTTTAAACTGAGGCGCTCCCTTAGCAGGTGCATTGGCTTTTGGGATAATGGCATGCTTAAACCCATGCTTCATTGCTTCTTTCAAACGTTCTTGTCCATTAGGTACTGGACGAATTTCACCAGATAGACCTACCTCTCCAAACACGGCTAGTGATGATGGTAACGCCCTCTCTTTGATACTTGATGCACAAGCCAGCAATACAGCTAAATCAGATCCTGTCTCTATAACTTTTACGCCACCAACCACATTGACATAGACGTCTTGTCCACTAGTGTGTATCCCGCCATGACGATGCATCACTGCTAATAGCATAGATAAACGCTGGAAATCCAGACCCAGCGCCATCCTCCTAGGCGAACCTTGTGAATCATCTACCAAGGCCTGTACTTCTACTAACAATGGTCTTGTACCTTCACGGCTAACCATGACCACAGAACCCGCAACAGGTTTGTCATAACGACTTAAAAATATCGCTGATGGATTGGCAACTTCTTTGAGCCCCATATCAGTCATACCAAAGATACCCAGTTCGTTAACCGCACCAAAGCGATTCTTGACCGCACGAATCATACGAAAACGCGAGTCAGACTGTCCTTCAAAATAAAGCACCGTATCAACCATATGCTCTAATACTCGCGGACCCGCTAGTGTACCTTCCTTGGTTACATGTCCTACTAAGAATAGCGCTGTCCCTGTTTGCTTAGCATAGCGCGTCAAAATCGCAGCAGATTCTCTAATTTGACTGACACCACCTGGCGCAGAGTTAATAGCATCCGTATAAATCGTCTGAATAGAATCAATAATCGCAATGGCTGGCTGCTCTTGCGTCAATGCAGCACAGATAGTCTCTACATTAGTTTCGGCCAGTACACGTAGCCTATCAGCAGGTAGGTCTAAGCGTTTGGCTCGCATAGCCACCTGTGCCAGTGACTCTTCACCTGTCACGTATAACGCACTGCCTGCCAATGAATCAGCCCGTGCCATGTTGGTCGCCGTTTGCAGCAAGATCGTTGACTTACCAATACCTGGATCACCACCGATTAACACTACGGAACCTGCCACTAGTCCACCGCCGAGTACGCGATCAAACTCACTGATACCAGTTGGTAGGCGTGTGTCAAGTGTGACGCTTACTGCGTTAAGTGGCATAACGGCGCTATGAGTACCAGAGTAATTACCAGCTGGCGCACTACTGCTACTATGAGCAGCAGCTCGAGCACTATTAGGCTTAGCAGTACTCTTGTTATGATGTGGCATACTGACATTTGGGGCTTCAACCAAGCTATTCCATTCCCCACAATCTGTACACTGACCTGCCCATTTACCAAAATGCGCACCGCAATGCTGACAGACATAGCTGGTTTTATTTTTTGCCATAGCTTATAAGCCTTATTCAGAGGATCAATCGAGAATAATGAAGAAAGTATTGTCACGCTTTGTGAGCGTTGATTCAGAAGTATTTGTTATGATAGCCAGCCATTATTTTGTAAGCTGTACTTTAAAGAGGATGATGTTAATTGTAGATATAAGTAGTAACTGGCTTACAAGTTCTATAAAGAGTAATTTCAGCCAGCTCTATTAGTTAATTAGAAAGTACAAAATTATTGCTATGCGTTTTACGCAGCGTTTAGAAAATAGAACATATAAAAAAGTAAGGAAGATAAATACCAGAATAACTCTACTTTTAGTGCTTTGTTTTATAGTGAAACGATCATATAAAATAGATTATAGGATAAAATATTTAACGCTTTCACTTATACTTGAAAGTCTTTGCCTAGATAAACAGATTTTACTAAGTCATTTTCTAACACTTCAGCTGAAGTGCCTTCTGCAATGATAGCGCCTTCTGATACGATATAAGCCTTTTCACAAATCGCTAGTGTATCTCGAACATTATGATCGGTTATTAGAACACCTATGCCGCGATTTTTTAACGTCAAAATAACGTCCTTAATGTCGCCAACCGAGATCGGGTCTACCCCTGCAAATGGCTCATCCAATAAGATAAACTTAGGATCAGCTGCCAATGCTCGCGCAATCTCACAGCGACGACGCTCACCGCCTGACACGCTCATACCCTGAGACTTGCGTACATGTTCTAAATGGAATTCGCCAATTAACTTTTCAAGCTCTTGCTGCTGTTCCGCTTTACTTAATTCTGTACGAGTCTGTAAGATAGATAGGATATTATCTTCGATAGATAACTTACGGAAGATTGATGCTTCTTGCGGTAAATAGCCGATACCTGCACGCGCACGCTCGTGCATAGCATACTTAGATAAGTCCATTTTACCTAAAGTAACACGACCTTTATCCATATTAACCAGTCCCACAACCATATAAAAGCTAGTCGTTTTACCAGCACCGTTAGGCCCTAACAGTCCTACAACTTGTCCTTGCTCAACAGAAAACGAAACATCTTTGACCACCCAACGCTTGCCATAACGCTTGCCTAGGTTTTGCATAGTCAATCGAGCAACTGGTGCCGTGTTGGTATGTGATGCCGATAGGTCTAGATTTTTATCTTCGCTCATAAATTACTCTTACTTTCACACAACTTAAGCATTGCTAAGGACAGACTTATTAATTCGTAGTCTATTTATTTGGATTAACGCACGCCGCTTTGGTTTGTGCCGTTGTTAGGTGGGAATACTAGTTCAACGCGCTGATTGCCACCAGCGGTCGCTTCAACATCACCTGCTTTTAGACTATAACGAATGACATTACCAGCAAAGCTTGCACCGTTCTGAACCAGCTTAGCATTGCCAGTTAGCGTAATAATTCCAGACACCGCATTATAGTCAATTTTATTAGCCTGGCCTTTTGCCAAACCCTTTTCTTGCGTGACTATTTGCTGCATAGTAGCGGGACGGCCAGTTGCTACCGCTGAGTTAATGCTACGCTGCTGAGAAAGATTGACCGTGATGTTGTCGGCCGTCATTTTAAAGGTACCTTGAGTAATAATGACATTACCTGCATAACTGGTCACACCGGTACTCTCACTATAAGTAGCTTTATCCGCTAACAACTTAATCTGCTGATTAGAATCTGATGGCAGTGCGTGACTATAAAGCGGTAGCGCTAACAACATTACCATTGGCAGTGCATGTAACTTATGCAAGCAGACTGATGATGCGCGTAAAGTAGGCAAAAATTTAAGTTTCATATAAATAACTCATTTCATAATAGGTGGTAGGATTTGCAAACTTTATGCTAGCCGCTATTTTTAACACAGTGAATAAGAAAGGTTTCGATTAAAATAATGCTTGATCTTGGCGTTCAGATGGAGAAAAAGCGACAGCGACTTGGCCAAACTCATACTCACCCGTTTCAAGATTGGCAGTCATACTAGAGGCTTCAAACCGGTTCATGCCTTGTTCGACTTTTACAGGTGCATCACTATACACTTTACCTGACTTCGTATTACCCTTTAACGTGCTACCAGTTACTTTTATCGGTTCAATATCAGGAGTATCTTGGTTACCTTCGCTTACTAGTGTAAATCCACCTGATAAGCTAAATTCTCCTGTCTGTTGACTAATCGCTGCACTGCCTGCCTGAATGCGATAACGTTGCTCTGCAGACGGTTCCCAATTCATAGTAATACCTGACATTTCATCCTGATTGGTCTCAGGATTATGGGTCAAAGACTCAGCTGTAAGCTCATATTCGGTTTCGCCTTGCTCGTTTGTCTGCACGGCTTTGATATCGGTGGCTTCGTAATCGACATCTGTTGTTTCAATGTTGACTGGCGCTGCTACATCGCCTTGTTGTTGAAAAAACCAACCCGCGATACCGGCAATAATTAAGGCTAATATAATCAAGACACGTGTATTCACAACTGTTTATCCTGATTTTGTGCCTCATCAAGCGTATAATGCGCGATAAAGTCTTGATAATGTCCATGACCTTTTAGGATAAGATCACATATCTCGCGCACTGCACCAGTACCGCCAGCACGAGTCGTTACCATATCGCTACGCTGAATAACTTCAGCATGCGCGTTAGGTACCGTTGCTGCAAACCCTACTGTTTGCATCGCCTTGATATCTGGTAAATCATCACCCATGTAAGCACAATCGGCAGCAGTAATATTAAGCGTAGGATCTAAAGACGATAGCAGCTCATTTAGCGCGATTAACTTATCATCGCGTCCTTGCACCACATGGTTAACACCCATTTCTGCTGCGCGTTTATTTACCATCGCACTACTACGGCCCGTAATAATGGCGGTCAAAATACCGTAACGCGCTAGAGACTTAACACCTACACCATCCTGTACTGAGAATGCTTTGGTCTCAACGCCATTAGCATCATAGATAATTTGACCATTGGATAAAATACCATCGACATCCATGACCAATAATTTTACTTGTCCGGCTTTCTGTATTAAGTCTTGCATCATTCATCTCTTTTTAATATTTATTTTCGAAGAGGTACTCTATATAGCTTAACTATTTCGATACTAACTCACAAACCTTATTTAACACCAGCTTGCAGCAAATCATGCACGGTAATAATAGCTTCTAAACGATCTTCATCGTCAATAATCAATAACTGACTGATACCACTCTCATTCATGACACTCAGCGCATCTGACGCACGCATTGTTTTACTGATATGGCGTGGGTTACTGACCATTACTTCATGCATTGGCGTTTGCAAATCGATGCCTTTTTCCAATCCTCGGCGCAAGTCACCATCTGTGAACACACCAACGACTTTATTGTCATCACCAGTCACTACCGTCATGCCCAAGCGACCAGCAGACATAGTAAACAAAGCTTGTTGCAATGGAGCTTGCTGATGAATCAAAGGCAAATCTTCTGATTTGGTATGCATTAAATCTTCGACGCGCGTTAACAGCTGACGACCCAAGGCACCAGCAGGATGTGATAATGCAAAGTCTTCAGAAGTGAAATTGCGTGCATGTACTAAAGCTACTGCTAACGCATCTCCGAGCGCTAAAGTAGCCGTCGTACTGGAAGTAGGCGCTAGATTAAGCGGACAAGCCTCTTGCGACTGACCAAGCGTCAATACAATGTCAGCTGCTCGTGGCAACATACCGCGCTTATCACGACTGATACTGATGAGTGGAATATTTAGATGTTTGACAACTGGTAGTAGCATCTTGATTTCATCTGATTCACCTGAGTTTGAAATAGCAAGCAGTACATCACCTTTCACAAGCATTCCCAAGTCGCCATGACCTGCTTCGCCAGGATGCATAAAAAAAGCAGGTGTACCAGTTGAGGCGAAAGTCGCTGCGATTTTACGACCAATTAGCCCAGACTTACCCATGCCTGTGACCACTACTCGACCCTTACAAGTCAAGATGATGTCACAAGCCTGTGCAAATCTGTCGTCAATCTGCTCTGTTAGCAATGCCAACGCAGATATCTCAGTATTAATCGCCTCAATAGCAGTCGTAATAAATTGCTCATGGGTTAAGTTGTTTTTGGTATCACTCATGAATCCGCTCTATTTTTATAATGAATCAATAGTTTATTTTACTACACTACGTTTCATATTAGTAATGGTCTACATTAATATAGTGTTTTGCAATCAATAAACAGAATACTACTATCTATACAAAAAAAACCCACTATTATCAGCAGGTTTTAAACGGATAAATCATACTTCAATAATTTGGCTCTAAACAATATGCTCGATTAATGCAACGAATTAGCTGTTATTATCGTTAGGTCCATCGTTTGGCTTATCTTCAAAACCTATATTATCTGTTGCAGCATCAAAACCACGGTCTTGACCAAAGCCCCCACGCTCAAACCCGCGCTCTTGACCTTGGCCGAAACTACCACGTTCAAAGCCACGATCTTGACCTTGGCTAAAACCACCACGGTTAAATCCACTACGATTCGATGCAAAGCCACGCTCTTCGAAACCACTAGCAGCAGGGTTGCCACCACGTTCAAATCCACCACCTTGATATCCAGTTGGTGCTGCACTTTGAGGCTGAGCACTGGTACCTGTCGACGTACTACTACGCGGGTTACGTGCTGGTACTACTGTTGAGATGGCATGTTTGTATACCATTTGGCTCACTGTGTTTTTCAGGAGAACAACATATTGATCAAATGATTCAATTTGGCCTTGTAGTTTAATACCATTGACCAAAAAAATAGAAACAGGAATGCGATCTTTGCGCAGCGAATTCAAGAATGGATCTTGTAAAGTTTGTCCTTTTGACATGAAATCTCTCCTAAATATTATATAATTATGTTTTGAGTGCCAATTATTTTAAGTGTCAATTTAATTATAATGGCTAAAAGGTAGATACAATAAGGTGTTTTCTTTATAAAACGTATCTAAATAAATACTCGTTGCTCTTAAGTGATTCCACTTTATCGCGAATACGTTATTATTGTAAATAATTAAGTAACTAGTTGTTTCGTCAATATTTTCTGTATACAAAAGTCTATAAATAGCTGTTATAACAATACTCAACTCATCGAGTTAAATTATAACAGCTATTTATGCCGATTTTTGAAACTAATTGTGATACCTATTATTCCACTTTAAGACAAATACTCTCGTGCTTCGGCCATCGTTTCAAACGTTTGTAATATCATACGACTGCTAGTATCAGCTTTATTTTCAGATTGCGAGATCTTACTTGACGATGTATTAGGCAATTGCATTACCTTTCGCAGCCATGTGTACTGACGTTTCGCTAGTTGTCTTGTAGCATATAATGCCTTATTTTGCATTTCCTGACAAGCAAGCACCTCGGTCTCTTGTTTAGCTATGTTCGATTGAGCGGCCGACTGAGTAATATTATCTGGGGTTTCTTTTTCTCCGTTGACAGCTGTATGTGCTCCAAAAGCTTCATAAAATTGATTTTTATCCAGATGATTCTCATCAAGTATCGGATGATCAATATGCACCAAGTATTCTAGTACTTGCCTGTAACCCACACAGCGCATCGAAGGCATATTAGGCGTAAGCGGATACTTTTTTAATAAGTCAATGACTTCAGTCACTAGCCCTTCATTCCACATGATGTCTAAGCGTTGTTCGATACGATCATGTAGCCATGGACGATCTGGCATTACCGATAGCGCATGCCACTGCTGCTCTAGATTGTGTGCCAGTGCTTGCTTTGGCTTGCGCTGCCAGTCACTTATTGGCATATCCGTTTGCAGATAGACTTCAACCGCACGCGTGATACGTTGAGTATCGGTAGCGTTCAAACGCTCATGGCTTGTAGGATCTATACTACCCAAGTAGTCATATAGAGCACTAATACCTTTCTCCTGACGCCATTGTTCTACTCGCGCTCGTACAATATCATCGCTATCAGGCACAGGAGACAATCCATCGAGCAGTGCCATGTAATACATCATGGTACCGCCAACTAGTAATGGTGTTTTTCCTTTTTGATGGCACTCATCAATGAGACGAGCAACATCGCTAACAAACTCAGCCACGCTATAGCTGTGCATAGGATCGATAATATCAACCAAATGATGTGGATAACGCGCCAGCTCAGTTGCTGTTGGCTTAGCTGTGCCAATGTTCATATCACGATATATCAGCGCTGAGTCCACAGAAATTAATTCAAAACGGCCAGTATCGTATAGCTCGTACGCCAGTGACGTTTTGCCGCTAGCAGTTGGTGCCATAAGACAAACCACGCTGTTATTCGTCAGTTTGTGAGGTAGGCTATCAGACGAATGTTGCATAAAGTGGCCTTTGATAATATATGGATAACGGTTGTTTTAATTATTATTAAATGCTGTCATTATTCTCAAACAGTCAAGACAGCATTAGCTTTACTAAACAGTGACTATCCATCGCTTTGATAGCATAATTCGTGATTATTTCAGTAAGATCATTCGCAAAAACCATTGAATCTTGCGCAGACATTTGCATATTGACGGTTATAAGTTGCTGATTAATCTCAGTGGCGCTGCTTGGCAATTTATCTTTTTTGAATACTTGCTGATTAGAGGTAAGTGGTTCAAACAACTGGCTTACTTTAAACTGCCAATCTTTAGCACTTATCAGTACACACTGTCCTTGATGATAAAATAACAGCCAAGGTAGATTTTTATCATCTGCGTTTGAGTCAATATCAATAGTTTCTATACTATCGATTATATCTAAGCAAATTGGCAAGGATGCCGAATTGGCTGCTCCAACAGAGGAATGTGAGGTGCTACTATCACTTTGTCCTGCCTGCTCATTAATGTAAGGTTGTACCGATTCTTGCAATGAAGACTTACCTGAAGATTTTTGACTTGCAGTAGACTGATAAGACTGTCTAGTAGCTTCTACTTTATTGTGCTGCCTTTGATTATTGGTAGGCTGACTACTGGACATAGGCATTTCAGACGGATAACCTTCAGAAGTATTGTTATTTGCTCGTTCCGAAGATATGTACTGACTATCAGCGTCTGTCGTTGATACAGATACGGGGGCATTGATTGTTTTCAACTGAGAGCGAATCGTATGGCCTAAATGCGCCATAATATTGTTCAATGGACTGATTTTGATACGTTGTTTAGATGGATGTACATTGATATTCAACCATTGAGTTGGTAAATCAAAATACAGCGCGTACCCCATACCTGCCAGCTGTGCATCTTGTGCAAGTTGGCGTATTTGGTTACTAATCAACGCTTCCTTTACCAGTCTGCCATTTACATAAATCAGCTTTGGTAAGTCAGATTTTTCATAATGCGATGGCCATAACCAGCCACTAACCACTGCCTGACTAACATTGCCACTGTACTCTACAGACGACTGTACTAGACTCGACAAATCTATCGATATTGCTAACGCATTATCTGTCAACGCCATACCTGTTGCTTGTTCTAGACGCGGCAGTGACAAGCGGCTGTCATTGTTATCATTAATACCCGTAGCACTTGCAGATAATGATAGCCGCTGTTTATTGTCATGGAAAAGTGTCAAAGCAACATCGGCACGCGCCAGTGCGACTTCTCGAACAATGGTCTCGATATGACCGAATTCAGTGGCAATAGATTTCAAATTGCCACGGCGGGCAGGTACGTTAAAGTACAGATCTTTTACAACAATCGTGGTACCGCGGTTATGGACAACTGGTAACAGTTTCGGTGTATCATCTAATACGCCAGCGACCTGTAATTGACGACCTATACCACTCTCATCATGACTACTGGTTAGGGACAAACGCGAGACAGCAGCCATCGCCGCTAACGCTTCACCGCGAAAACCCAACGTCGTAATACCATGCAAATTAGCAACATCGGCAACCTTACTGGTCGCATGACGGGTAATCGCCATGATCATATCATCAGGATGAATACCGACCCCATTATCCACCACTTCGATCAAGCCCATACCGCCTTGAGTAATGCGAACCTCAATATTGGTCGCACCAGCATCAATGGCGTTTTCAAGCAATTCTTTAACCACTGCTGCTGGACGTGTCACCACTTCACCTGCTGCTAATTGATTAATCAGAAGTGGCGATAGTTTTTTAATACGTGTATTAGAATGATTATCTGGCATTGATAGATGTCATATTTTAGAAGAATAACAATTGATATGGTTTAGATAGTGAGCTGCGATAAGTCCAAACCTTGCGCTTGACCTGATTTTGATAATATTAGCTGCACTTGGCGTGCTTCATTATCGTTGTCATCGCTTACACTCTGGGTCATATCGATGAATAACGTGGGCGGTGGTAGATAGCTATCAGCCCGGCTCGCCCATTCAATAATGACTAATGCTTCAGGCTCATCCAAATACTCATCAAATCCTATAAAAGACAGCTCTTCAGGATCTTGCAGACGATATAAATCTGCATGATAGACTGGCTTAATAGCCCCATCCTGTTTCTGAATACTATAAGGCTCAACCAAGGTATAGGTTGGGCTTTTCACTGCACCTGAATGACCAAGCGCTTGTAACCAGTAACGCGTCAACGTGGTTTTGCCCACACCCAAGTCACCTGCCAGCCACACACTTCCTGTCAGCGGCAATGACGCTAATTGCTTAGCCAATGATTGAGTATCTTTCTCAGACGCTAGGGTCAGAGTCTTTAAGTATTTACCATTTTTTATAGATTGATCATCACACATCAGATTGAACCTGCTTGTACTTGCTCTGTTTGTACCTGCATGGTCACGGTTGGATTGGTAAAGCTTTCACCGCGAATCAGCTTGGCATACAGCTCAGAGTCCGTCCACTCAGCGCGAACTTGCTCACTAAATTCAAAGTCTTCTAAGGCCAGTTTACCCATTTGATCATTTGCAACATCATCAGCAAAGCACTGTGCATACCCTGTCGCCGTCTCGTGGGCGATTACTGAGTACACGCTCACATCTGCTTCACCATTTTGCATTTGTGTCTGGCGCAGTATTTCTTGCGCCCAAAAGAATATCACTCGTGAAAACTGCTCTGCCGATGGTGAAACTGGCAAACTTATCCAACGTGCGCTAAATTTCTTACACGCTGCGACATACTCAGGATCATCTTTGTTCCAGAAGCAAATAGCATGATCGAAGCTATCAATAATATCTTTGATCGAAGATTTTAGCAGACCAAAGTCATAAACCATTTGCCCATGGTCTAAACGAGTGGCCTCTAAAATCAGCTCAATCTGATAACTGTGACCATGAATCGAGTGCTTACAACGCTCAGAGCTACAGTTACGAACGATATGAGCATTTTCAAATTTAAATAGTTTACGAATACGCATAATAATTTGACCAAAACAGCAAGCACTATGGTGCTAAATGTTAATAAATAAGAGTTTACCGCGTTTATGAGTCGGTTTATGATCTATTATAGCAAATCGCTATGTATCCGTAAGTAAGCACTTATTAATACAATGATTGATTGAACGAATTAACTGATAACCTATAGTTAGCCGTACTAACCGTTTAGTTGGTGTTTTTTTGATTGGCCATCGGCTTTTATAAGTACTACATTTTTAACCAGATACTGTTTTGACTGAAGCTTCGGTTTTGATCAGGGTCCGCGCGGTGCAAACATAATAATCGCCATTCCTAACAATGCAACTACTGAACCCAATATATCCCATGTGGTTGGTCGTATGCCATTGACCGTCCACAACCATAAAATCGCCATACATATATACACACCACCATATGCAGCATAGACCCTGCCCGCAGCAGTCGGATGTAACGACAGCAGCCAGACAAACGCAACCAGACTAAGCGCACCAGGTATCAGCAGCCAGATTGACTTGCCTTCTCGTAGCCATAGATAAGGCAGATAACACCCTGCAATCTCAGCCAATGCAGTAAGCGCAAACAGCCCAAAGGTCTTTAATTCTGTCAAAACTTACTACTCCTCACCCAACATTTTTCAATAGTAATAAAACTTGTCAAATATTATACGGTGTTATCAAAAACCAGTACTCTATCCTCTATAGCCGTACAATCGTACACCTTACCTCGACTGAATACTCTATAAGCTTTATATCCACCTGCGTACTCTAGATAGATAAACCTGATATTCTCTACCAAATTTTTGTGCCATCATTTTTTCTTCTGGCTGTATTTGGAAACGTGTCATATAAATCACAAAAACAGGTACTAACATAAATGGTAAAAAGTGAGACAGATAAAAAGCCCAACCTAGCAAGACAAGCACCAATCCTAAATACATTGGGTTGCGAGTATATCGATAAATGCCACTTGTCACTAGGTTTGTAGACTTTTCAGGCGTATGCGGATTCACAGTGGTTTGTGCTTTTTTAAATTGAGCCACACCCAAGACCCCACTACCCAGCCCTATGACACTTAAACCAATCGCCAGCGTATTTGATCCATTAAAATAGAACTGTAAATTAGGTATGACTTTAGAAGCGCCATACATAACAGCTGCTGTAATAATAACTTGCGCTACAGGCGGAACCTTAAGTTCTAAGGCATTCATGATTAAAACCTCTCTATCTTTAAAGCATTAATAACACTTCTACATTCCCTACAGATAAACCTTAGTCATCACTCTTTTCAGAAAGGTCAAAGTACAAAATATTCGACCAAAGTCCCAGACCAAGACTAAAGATAGCTTGTTCAGATTCATTGACAGACAGTGCCTTCGCGGGTGTCGGACGGCGGCCAAACAGTTTTGCCAATAAGCCAATAGGCCTTGGTTGTTCATTCATGACTTTCGCAGGTGGCAGCAGTGACTGATATGCCGCCTCTATCTCAGGCTGCAGATTCTGTACTTGATTGAGAAGTGCCAGATTTTGCGCTTCCATTGGCGTCTCGCCCATAGCAAAAATCTCGCCACACTCCAAAATACAATACTGATTTTGGTTCTCTGGCATTTTTAAAAACCCAAGCGCTTCTGTAATTGGAGCCTGAGCAGCAGGTAGCGTAATACCTGCTAAGAATGCTTCAAGATTTTGCACACCGCTGGCATAATCTCCAATAAGAGCAATCTTTTCAGGATTACCCCAAATCACTGACAGACAGGCTTGCGGATTACCAGAGAGTAACACCTTAAAGACGATTGGAATATCATAGTTGTATTCTGATATGCCAGTTAACACACGGCTGCTATCATTTTTATTTGCTTCGGGAACAATACTGGTTGAATACAAATAACTACGGTTCGCCATAATAATCACTTCAGTTTATAATAAAATTAATCGCTATACGCTGTTTTGGCTTTTTTACGGCAGTAGCACCCGTTCAATATAATTTAGATACAACTATAGCAAACAAACCTCTTAGAGAGTGCTCTATCGAGGCCATACCGACACTTTACATAGGAAGTTAGCGTCATGATGCGCATTGGATTATTTTTATTGACCAACTTAGCAGTGATTGTGGTATTTAGCATTGTGTTCGGTATTTTATCGAGGTTTTTTGGACTTGGTGGTGTACATACAGCAGGCGGACTTAACTATGTTAGCCTTGCCATTATGTGCGGCATCTACGGTATGGTTGGCTCGATGATATCGCTATTTTTGTCAAAGTGGATGGCAAAGAGATCAACTGGTACGGTCGTCATAGAATCCCCACGTAACGCTACTGAGCAATGGCTGGTCGATACGGTAACCAAACAAGCAAAAGCGGTAAGTATCGGTATGCCTGAGGTCGGTATTTTTAATAATTCTCAGCCAAATGCGTTTGCGACTGGTTGGAATAAGAACAAAGCGCTGGTGGCAGTGTCGTCTGGTCTACTACAGAATATGAATCAGGATGAGGTCGAGGCCGTATTGGCACACGAGATTGGTCATGTGGCCAATGGCGACATGGTAACCTTAGCCCTCATTCAAGGGGTGCTCAATGCATTTGTGATGTTCTTTGCTCGTATTGTCGGTAATTTCGTGGACCGTGCTGTGTTTAAAAACACCAGTGATCGTCCAGGTATTGGCTATTTTATTACCAGTATTGTGATGGATATTCTGCTTGGGTTTTTGGCATCTGCTATCGTGATGTGGTTTTCACGCTTACGTGAGTTTCGTGCCGATCAGATGGGCGCAAAACTTGCCAGCCGCGAAAAGATGATCAGTGCGCTTAATGCGCTTCGTCCTTCCGCACAGCGCCCCGACCAAATGCCTGAGAGTATGAAAGCATTTGCAATCTCGTCTGGGCAAACGCAAGGCTTTAGTATTGCAAATCTATTCCGCTCACACCCAACGCTCGATGACCGTATTGCAGCGTTGAGAGAATATAATCCGAGTAAATAAAGATAGCCAGACTCTTTGTGCACTGCCACACAGAGTTCAACCTACTAAAATTACTATTATGAAATACTATTTGTTATTCAGAACTATTATAAACAACAAATATTAAGCTAATTATAAATAGCTCACTGACCTTCTGAATACTGCTCCATATCTTCATATTCAAGCCACGGCAGCTCGTGTGACATCCAAATATGAGATTCAGGTTTTATTTTAGGATCATCATCCAATGTTGCCACACGAAGAACAATATGTGACTGTGCAGGTCTTTGAGCAATTAAATGAGAACCACAACACTTACAGAAGTGACGGAATTTTCCTGCTGATGATTCATAGGTAGAAATAAACTCCTCTCCTCTGAGCCAACGAAAATTATCACGTTGAATACCTGCTACTGTGGCAAATGCTGCTGCATGAGCTTTACGGCAAGTATGACAATGACAGTGAGCAATAGGCATATCCAAGGAATCCACTTCATAAATAACTTTTCGACACAAACAGCTTCCTTTGATTGCCATAGAAATGCCTCCTTTTTCATTAATAGCAAACGTAAGTATAAATTGATGAGCTATTTTTCAAACCTGCAAGTTAAAGCTTATTCAAAGGTAGTTAATCGCAGCAGGTAAACAATAACATAATATCAATGCTAGCTCTGACAGTAGCGGCTATCCTGCCATAGCCGCTACTGTTTATATAAAATACAGATATTACTTCTATTCCTCAGACCCAAAAAGCGATATCAAACCATCTGCTATTATTCCTCGCCAAGAAAAATAATCATGCCCTGCACCATACTCTTCATAACGAGTGTCATATCCTTTTGCCAACAGCACGTCACGTAGATGACGATTGGTTCCTAATATACCGTTGCTACTACTATCACCACGAGCCGTTTCAAACACGCCAGCACTCAAAAATAACCGAACCGGTACTTTATCCATTCTGATAACTTCAGACGCCACAAAGTGCTTATCATCTGCTGTTTGGTCTTTCGGCTTCCACCAATAAGACCCAGACATAGAGATGACGTTGCCAAACACCTCAGGATGACGTAATGCGATAGTCGTGGCAGCTAGCCCACCATAACTAGACCCTGCAATCACCGTTCTGTCCTTTGGTATTGCTCTTGGCAGCTTTTTGTTCACCTGTGGCACCAGCTCATTGGCCATGACATCTGCAAAAACTGGATTGGCGGGCAATTCACGTGCACGAGCATCTCTATCAGGATTGCTAATAAATACCGCTGTTACTGGTGGGATTTTACCTTCTATAATCAGATTATCCAATATCGTTGGTAGCTCCACTGTATTGATATAAGACTCGGCATCAAAGATATACAACAACACTTCATCCCCTGCTGCATTACTATTTATAGAAGGCGTATAAACAGTAATGTCACGGGTATTGCCTAATGTCTCACTGGTAAATTTAAAAGTAGACAGCGCTCCTTTAGGGGTTTCTTTTTGCACATCTACCCAAGGCCTTTTTGGCACGCCTTCTAACGCAACAGTAGATTTGGTTGTGTACTTGTCAATTGCTGAACGAGGCCATGGATGGTAATTATAGGGATCAGCTTGAGCCACAGCTCTTATCGCCACTCTACGTGCAAATCCAGATTCTGGTGGTTGAGGCACATTAAACGCTATCTGATAAGAAAAATGGGTATCTTTTGGCACCACAAAACTCTTATACCAAACATCAGAATCAGCCAGCTGTTGTAGCGACTCGTGATTGTTAGAAGGTGCGCCTAAAAGTTTTATGTTGTTATAATTGCCCCGCGCCAAAAATGTCATCACCGTACCAGAGGAAGTCTCTTCAATGAGCGGTGTACCTAATACCTCTACATCCGCCCAAAAACTATCGCTACTCTGTCCTTTTGTCAGTGACTCACGTAATGCTGTTACTTTTGGACTGAGTAATGTGTCAGAGCTTTCTAAAGCACTTTCTAAGTTCTGTTCTGCTAAACTGATACGTTGCTCAAGCACTACTTGGTACGCACCTGATCCAGACAAGCGCCATGTCGCATCGCAGTTTTCTGCCACTAAATAAAAATTTTGCTTACCACTCTTATGATCAATTAAACGGCGCGATACCGTTCCTGTAGCATCTATGACATCCATCGTCATCACATCACCACTCTCTACATATCCAGTCAAATAGTCGCCCGTCTCGCAAGGAACATTGATATCCAGTGGCTGAGGTTTGGTATTATTTTTTTTACTACTAGGATGACTTAGTTCACCTTCTAGAGGACTTTCAATCGTTAACATCGCTGTCTCCAAACCAAATGCCGAAAATGACGTCGAATATAACAAACAAGTGAATCCTGCTGTAACCCATTTTTTAGAGAAAAATCGTGCGTATGTCATCCACTGCTCCTATTTTTATTTACTGACAAACCTCTAACCTCCCCCGTTACAAGATGTCTAGCAAATGATACAAAGGTGCAATACTAGCGTACTTTTCCTATAAATGATATTAAAAATCATTCTCATTTGAACTCTATAACGCTTAATGAACTAACAATAATTCATCTTTGCTTAGTTTCGAGCATGTAAAAACGAAAAAAGCCCACCTGACTTAATTAAAGTCAGATGGGCTTGAGAACAGATATGACGACTAATTAAATATCAAACTCAAGCGCTCTATCACCATTCTCGTCTTTGATACGAGTTGGCAAACCAATCTTATTCAATAGATTGATCAATGGTTTAGCATCTAGTTCTTCGACATTAACCATCTTGCCTGCATCCCATTCGCCAGTCGCGACCAACATAGCAGCAGCAACAGGCGGTACACCTGCGGTATAAGAGATACCTTGGCTACCAACTTCATTATACGCATCTTTATGATCTGAGACATTGTAGATAAACACTTCAGTCTCAACACCATTAATCTTGCCTTTGACTTTGTCACCAATGCAGGTCTTGCCTGTATAGTTCGGTGCAAGCGAGCTTGGGTCTGGTAGTACTGCTTTGACGACTTTTAGCGGTACCACTTCTTGACCTTCAGCAGTCGTTACTGGCTGCTCAGACAGCAATCCTAAACTCTGTAGCACGGTAAAGACATTGATATAGTGTTCACCAAAGCCCATCCAAAAGCGAATGTTTGGTACATCTAGATTAGCTGATAATGAGTGGATCTCGTCATGACCACTTAAGTAGCTATTTTGTTCACCAACCACTGGTAAATCGTCCGTACGTTTGACTTCAAACATTTTGTTGGACTGCCACTTGCTATCTTGCCAAGAGTAAACCGTACCAGTGAACTCACGGAAATTAATCTCTGGGTCAAAGTTGGTTGCAAAGTATTTGCCATGGCTACCCGCATTGATATCGATGATGTCAATATCAGTCACAGACCCTGCATCCATCATGTCATAGCCAAGACGCGCATAAGCGTTGACCATACCAGGATCAAACCCTGCACCTAAAATAGCAGTAACATTGTTGTCTGCACAGCGGTCTTTGCGTTGCCACTCATAGTTGTTGTACCACGGCGGTGTCTCACAAATCTTGTGTGGATCTTCATGAATGGCCGTATCTATGTAGGCAGTACCCGTCTCAATGCAGGCTTCTAGTACGGTCATATTGATAAATGCCGAGCCAACATTAATAAGTATTTGAATTTCAGTGTCTTGTATTAGCTGCACAAGTGCTTGGCTATCCATGGCATCAACTTGATGCGTGTGCAAGACCGCAGCTTGCTTAAAGCTGTCTTTTTCTTTTACGCTTTGGGCGATGGCATCACATTTGTCTTTGGTGCGCGAGGCGATATGAATCTCACCAAGTACATCATTGTGCATTGCACATTTATGCGCGACCACTTGAGCGACACCGCCTGCTCCGATGATCAGTACGTCTTTTTTGTTAGACTTAGCTTGTTGGTTTGTGTTCAATGAACAATCCTCCTTTGGGTCCCTGTCGATACCATCGATAGTGGCTATGCAAAACAGAAACGAGTGAATGATATGCGTGAATTAAAAAGGAAGACCGAGGAAAACCCACGCACCCGTCGGACAAACAATACTCCATTACTTGCCCGAGGCGATTATAACAATTTTTATTCCTTTATCGGTAAAAAATAATGTATCAATAGCAGATACCTTTAAATTATCCATTATCGAGACTAAGCCTTTGTTTTTTAATACAGAAAAATCATAAAAGCATCATGCTAAGACAAGCTAGCTTTATAGTCTTGATAGTCAAATTCGCGCTGGATATCGATACTGCCATCCAAACGGCGAATGACAATCGCTGGCATGTTAACACCATTGAACCAGTTCTTCTTAACCATCGTATAACCAGCTGCATTACCAAAAGCAATCTTATCGCCTATCTGAAGATTACTCGGTAATGCATACTCACCAAAGATATCGCCTGCTAAGCAAGAACGACCATAAATAATAGTATTGCCTGCCGACTCAGTATTAACTTCAGACAGCGCAGCTTCCGCAGGATTACCTATCGGCGCGATATTGGCGGCTGTATGGTTAATCGCTGCAATCGGTGCAGACTCACGATATATCAATAAATCCAGCATGTGCGCTTCGATAGAAGCATCAACGACTGCTAGGTTTTTTTCATTATGCATGGTATCTAACACGGTGGTCACCAACGTACCTGCGCCATGGATACTGGCTTCACCCGGCTCAAGGTACACTTGCACACCATAGGTTTCACTAAACGCTTTTAGACGTGCCGCCAACTTTTCTAATGGATAATCAGGCGCGATAAAGTGAATGCCACCGCCCAAGCTCACCCACTCAAGTTGCGCTAAGATATCACCAAACCTTTCTTCGATATCAGCCAAACTTTCGCTAAACGCTTCAAAGCTATCATTTTCGCAGTTGTTATGAATCATGACGCCAGTGATATCGCCAAGTACCGCTGCAATTTTCTCTTTATCGTGCTCACCAAGACGGCTAAAGGGACGCGCAGGATCAGCAATCAAAAACGATGAGTTGCTGGTCTTAGGGTTGAGTCGTAGACCTACGGGTATATTTTGCGCGGCGGCTTGCGCGCTAAAAGCAGTTAACTGTGAGATTGAGTTAAAGATAATTTTATCCGCATAGTTCAGTACTTCAGGGATTTCATCTGCACTATAGGCAACACTATAAGCATGCGTTTCTTTTTTATCGCTGCTATTGGCATCATCGTTATTACCAAAGGTTTCATAGCCCAATCTGACTTCGTTCAGTGAAGACGAAGTCGTACCATGCAGATAAGGCTGCATCACATCGAAAACACCCCATGTGGCAAAGCATTTTAGTGCTAATAATGCTTTTGCACCAGACAACTCACATAGCCTAGCGATGATTTGCACATTGGCAACGATGGCCGCTTCATCAAGCACATAGTAAGGCGTTGGTGGCAATGATGCGTTGGTAGAATTCTCTAGATTTTTTGCATTCATAATAGATTACCTAATAGAAACCCTGCTGTTGGTATCTTGACAGACAGATATAAATATTTGCGCTATAGTAGACTAAATTCATTATAATTAGAATATCTTATGTCACTTTCAACCGATTATTCCACCTCAGCCAGTCGATCTCATTCATCACAATTGGATCCTGAAAACATAGATTTGACGTATCTAGAACCTGATGCGCGCGCCGTGCTGGATTTTTGGTTTGATAAAAACAATGAAGCTTATTGGTTTGAACAAAACGATCGTTTTGATAAGCAGATACAAGATAAGTTTGGCAGTATTTGGCACGCAGCCAAACAAGGCGAATGTGTCACTTGGCGTATCGCAGAGTCTTCGTTAGATGGTAATAGTTCGATAACAGCATTGGCAGGACGCTTAGCAGAAATTATTGTACTCGATCAGTTTTCACGCAATTTATGTCGCGGACAATCAAGTGCATTTGCGCAAGATGGTATGGCCTTAGCACTGACGCAAGAAGCCATTCAACAGCCTTATTTTGATACTCTACCGATGCAATGGCGTAGATTTATTATTATACCGTTCATGCATTCCGAGTCAGCCGTAATTCATAAGCGTTATTTGCCATTGTTTGAACAATTAGATGATGCCAATACGCTAGATTTTGAACATCGTCATAAACAAATTATCGATCAATTCGGTCGTTACCCACATCGTAATGAAGTACTAAATCGTACCTCAACCGAAGATGAAAAGAACTTTTTAAAACAGCCTAACTCATCGTTTTAGAGTACATTTCTCATATTACTTGAAGACAGCCTAGTTATTACACAAAAAATTATCACATAAAAATAAGGGCTGGATCATATTACTGGTTCAGACCTTTTTTACGATAAATATTTAGAGCGTATTAAATACTTCTTAGTAATTTACCTTACCAGTGGTAAACGTAAATGACTGCTGCTCTAATGTTTTATCGTCTACCAAAATATCAAAACTGACCTTATATTTACTATTACCATGAAGTCCACAATTGCCACCTTTATTACTACCTGACTCACAGCTTTTGAATGCATCAGTTAATGGCAAAATAAATGCTTCATTCGTTGGTAGTGCGTAATTCGTACCTTTGTACGGATCATTGTCAAAATCAAGCAGTTGAATCGGTACATCTATATTGCGCTGTATATCATGAAATTTAACGTTGTTGACCTTAACTTTATCAGCGGATGGCATATTGATATAAACTGGCTGTCCGATAGGATCAGTGCGTAAATTGCGCCCAGAGCCTCTGACTGGATTTGGTGTTTCGTTATACAGCGCTGTGACCGTCCCCTTCACACCTTGACATGGATAAGTAAAAACCCCTTCAAGAGTTTTATTTGCCGTGGTTTTTGTCCCTGAAGCATTGCTGACTAAAACATAGCCTTTGTTGTTAGATGCACTTTTGCCATTAGGTGTATAGGTCACCATACCTGTTCCTACTACATCAGAGGTTGGCCACATCAAAGAGCGCAGGTGATATGGTGCTGACAACAACGACTTCGCCATAGAACTTGACACGGCCTCTGTATTAGAAAAATTGCCCGCCGAACTATAATAGACATACTGGGCAATATTTTCAGTGACACCATCTTGGGAGTTACCATAGTCCGCATTGATCAATCGATCTGCCAGATCCAACCCACTAAAAAAAGGGTTGTTGGTGCCTGTCGCACTAGCAATATCAGTTATTTCATTTTCGAAATGCGCATTAAAGCTGGTTGGTGAGCTGTTAGCAAATACATACTTTATATAGTTCGCGTGATGGATAGCCAGATCGTCTAGTTCTGTATCAACGGATAGACCGTTTAGACCACAGCTGGTTCTTGCCAAACTAAATTGGTTATTCGCACCTAATGCTGCTTGTATATTGTTATCAGCTGACCCATTACCACCAGTACTAGGGATATCGCCGCTTTGCTCAGTTGGTGTCTCTATAATCGGAGCAGAAATAATAGGTTCTGATGTTATTGGCTGAGCAGCTTCATCATTTTGTGCACTGTCTGGTGTATTAGCAGATGTAGAGCCACTATCAGAATCACCGCCGCCTCCACAAGCGCTAAGAAACATCGTCAAGAATAGCACTGCCACAAGATTTTTTTGAGAAGTATAAGAAGTCATCGCTCATCCTATAAAATAATAACCTACTTGTGAAAAGCAATGAGAATAAAAATCAGCTACAGGTTGTTAGTAACTGATTTGACAGTGTTTTATTTCTATAAATATCTATTGTATTATAATTAATGAACTTTTGCTGATTATTTTGTAAAAAACCTGCTACTCGCTGACTGCAAGTAACAGGTTTCTTTCTAGACCTATAAATCAATACTGGGCTTAGGCTATTTTTAAGGAAGACAAATCATCTATAAATCACTCTTTTTTGGTATTTGCTATACAGTCACTTGTTTATAGCTACTCTACGTCTAAAGCTTTTCTCACTGGTGCAAAACTACGTCTATGCGTTGGCAAGACCCCATGTTTTTCAATGGCCTCCATGTGCGCGCGCGTCGGATAACCTTTATGTTTGGCAATGTTGTATTCTGGATATTGAGTATCCAGTGCATACATAGTCTGGTCACGACTTACTTTTGCTAATATACTGGCTGCAGCGATACTAGTATGGCGCGCATCTCCTTTTACCCACGCTTGACAATCAATCGCAGATGGCACTATCTCTAGTTTGTTAAAGCTATCATAATTCAGGTCAGGACAACGATTTCCATCAAATAGTACTTCGATCTTTAATTGATCGAGCGACATACTTTTATCATTTCCAGCTATCAAGAAATTTGCAAAAATCACGTCTAATAATGACTCAGTACACAAGCGCATACCGAGCATTGTTGCTTGTAGAATATTTACTTGGTCAATCACTGCGGCTGGTATATCAGCAATGATATAGCCAATAGCATGCTCCTGAACCAATGGATAAAGGATATCTCGCTTTTTTTCACTCAGTTTTTTGGAATCTGTCAGTATCGACAACGGCGTTTCTTTGAGCGGTTGTTCTTCAATTAATCCTGACCAAGTCGCCGGTAATATTGCCGCTGCCACATTAACGCTACCTAATAATGGTCCACGTCCTGCTTCATCAACGCCAATCTGTAGTATTGATTGATTTGTCTTTTGGCCATTATTAGCCAAATACTCATTTAGCAACTCAGAGGTATTGATTTGCCCACATAAGTGTATGGGCGTGGCTAGCTGAACATATTGCCCTTTGACATCAATGTGTTCAATCTTGATGTCAATTTTTTGAACTGCTCTTTCTGTACTGTGTTGAATATGCATAATATTAGAAGGTCTTTTTCATTTAATTAGGATTGACGTTAGTCGTATTTTGGATAAACCATTGCTCAATCACACTGTTTGCAGGCTCATGGTTACTTTGCTGTTGTAACGACTGCTTTGTCACTAATAAATCGTGTAATTGCTCGGCATAAGCGCGTGGTTGCAGCAAACGCATGACGGTTCGGCAAATATTGTCACCGCTCGCCTGCTCTTGAATCAGCTCAGGTACAATTGGCGCATTAGCCAATATATTAGGCAATGCCACATACGGTACTTTTACCAGACGCTTGGCAATTTGATAAGTCAGCTGATTTAATTGATAGACCACTACCATCGGCCGTTCAAGCAACATTGCCTCCAGCGTTGCTGTCCCAGATGCCAGCATCACGATGTCTGATGCCGCCATGGCATGTTGGCTAAATTCTGGCTGGGTATCATCGTAGACCACTACAATTGCTGCTCGCAGCTGCTCTGAGCGTTGGTCGATAACCTCTTGTACGATATATTGATGGTTTTGATCGACCGTTGGAATGATGAAGCACAGCTTAGGATCTAATAGGATTAACTTTTGAATACCATCAAGCATCAATGGCAAAATAGTCGTAATTTCACCGCGCCTAGAGCCTGGCATCACACAAATAAGCTGACTCACATCATCAAAGCGTTCAATAAAAAACTGCTGCAGTCCATCATTGTGCCAGACCAACTCACTACGACGTTGATTGATTGGTATATCAATCAACGTCTGATCAATGGTTCGTAGTAATGGATGGCCCACACAGATCGCCGGATGGTTATGTCGCTTGTAAACTGGCAACTCAAACGGGAATAGGCATAGCACTAGATTGGTCGCCGCTTTAATATTATGAATACGTGACTCGCGCCATGCCCAGATAGATGGACTGACGTACTGCACACAGAACACGCCTTGGGGCTTTAGTTTTTTGGATACTCGTAAATTGAAATCGGGCGCATCGATACCGACGAACCAATCAATACTAGCGGCTTTAAATGCACTCAGTAGCTCACGGCGCGCTTTGAGCAAATCTGGTAGCTGCGACATCACTTCTACCAGCCCCATCACTGCTAGTCGCTCTAATGGGAAAATACTCTGTAACCCTTGTGCTTGCATCTTTGTACCGCCTACGCCCACCCAGACAATATCATCACGTAGATTATTCATTTGCCGCATAAAATCTGCGCCTAAGCTATCACCAGATACTTCACCTGCGACGATACCTATCACTAGTGATGTAGCTTTTACACTTGGTAGTTGAAGATCCGTCTCAGCTTGATGAATGAGGTCAGTATGGTGATGAGACGTAGCAGAATCTGTCATGACAAGCTCTCGATATTAGAAATATACAAAATAAGATAAATCGTTATTATAAAATATAACGCAATAAATCAGTGATAGGTTTTGACGGACAATGTGCGCACCCATCCGTACTATTTTAACACCATAGTTTTGACGACCCATCGCTAATGTTGCCATCATACTTGACGATGATACAAATAGCGAAATTCACACATAAAATCTGAGTGTTATGCATAAAAAACTCAAGCAACTCTTATTAATAGATAGAAAAACCAAATGCTAAACGTGCATTTAGAAGGCCAAACATCACACTAAGTCTCTATAAGTATAACTAAGTTTTGTTTTCCACATTCCAGTTATCAGTCAATTAACTGCTCGACTACCCTTGTCAACCAACACTTTTGTCCGCATAATGAATGTTCCTATAAATCAGCTAGACGATATATAACCATGACAACATCAGTTACCCATAATGCAGATATTGACGACGTGAATATTGAAAAATTTATTCCTTTGATTACCCCCGCCGAGCTAAAATCCGAGCTGCCTTTATCAGACGACGCGTATAACACCGTACTAAAAGGTCGTAATACTATTCAAGATATCTTGGATGGTAAAGACAAGCGTCTGTTTGTGGTCATTGGCCCCTGCTCTATTCACGATATCAAAGCCGCTCACGAATATGCCGATCGTTTGGCCGTATTGGCAAAAGAAATCGAAGACAGTGTGTTTGTGGTTATGCGTGTTTACTTCGAAAAACCTCGTACAACGGTTGGCTGGAAAGGCATGATCAACGACCCTGACATGAATGACAGCTTTGATATAGAAAAAGGCTTGCGCACAGCTCGTAAATTGCTACTTGATCTGAACGAAAAAGGCTTGCCTTGTGCGACTGAAGCACTTGATCCAAATACGCCGCAATACATGCAAGATCTCATCAGTTGGTCAGCCATTGGCGCACGTACTACTGAGAGCCAAACACATCGTGAAATGAGCTCAGGTTTGTCATGTCCAGTAGGCTTTAAGAACGGTACTGATGGCGGTATGACGGTTGCTGTAAATGCCATGCAAGCGGTTAAAGAAGGTCATAGCTTCTTAGGTCTATCGTCAGATGGTAAAGTCTCTATCATCAAATCTAAAGGCAACCCTTACGCGCATGTAGTGCTTCGCGGTGGTAATGGCAAGCCTAACTATGATGAAACTGCAGTTGCTCAAGTTGAAAATGAGCTGGCAAAAGGCAAAACCAATAGTAAGATTATGATTGACTCAAGCCATGCCAACTCAGGTAAAGATCCTTACCTACAACCGATGGTTATCAAAAACGTTGCCGAGCAAATTCAAAATGGTAATAAATCAATTATCGGTATGATGATTGAGAGCCATTTAAAAGGCGGCAATCAAAAACTGACTGCTGATTTGAGTCAGCTTGAGTATGGCAAATCGATCACCGATGGCTGCCTAGATTGGGATAGCACCGTTACAGCATTACGTGAATTACGTGATATGGTAAAAGATGTGCTACCAAATCGCTAATAGCTATCAGCGATAGTTTGTTGTTAAGCACATAATAAAAAGCCCCTTTCGCATTAATGCAAAAGGGGCTTTTTATTTATGAACATTCTATTTTAATTAACTCTTTGCAGCACCTAACACACTCTCTAAGCTTTCGAGCACATGTTTAGATGAGACATTTTTTTGTAAATCTATCAGCTGCTCGTGTGCCATTTGACGGCGAGGCTCAGCCAATGTATTCCAGCGTGCCAATACTTGTAGTAAGCGCGACGCTAGTACAGGATTGGCATCATCTAATTTCTGAATTACGCCTGTATACATCTCTAGGCCCTCTGCTGTCCAGAGTACCGTCGGTTGTGAGCTAAAGGCACTGATTACTGAACGAACGCGGTTGGGCGTATTCCAATCGAAGTCTGTGTGCGTCAGTAGCGACTTCACCATATCAGGCGTTACATCGTCGGCGGCAGCTTGTACACTGAACCACAAATCGATAACCAGATCATTTGCTTGGAAACGCTCATAGAAGTCCGCTAAGTACTTATCTGCATCTACCAATTGATGATTGACCATTGCTTTCAATGCACCGAAGCGCTCAGTCATACAGCTCGCATTGTCATACTGCTGCTGTGCCCAGTCGGCTGCATCATCTACATTGGCAGTCAACGCCATATCAAGCACGACATTACGTAGCGCGCGAATGCCTCGAGCTTCAGCGCTGTCTTCATAAGACTGCATTGGTAAGTTGTTGTATAGCTCAGCCCATTGGTCTTTTAATTTATCAGCTACTTGCTTATATAGCCCATCGCGTTGCTCTTTAACCAGCACTGGATCGTAGTCTTTAGAAATAGCAGAAGCCAACTCTTGCGCTGATGGAATATCAAGTAGCCGTGCCGCCAGCATGGCATCGTCAGCAGCTAAAACAGGCAACGTCTGCGCCAATGCTTCTAAATATACATCAGGGCTGCTCTTCGTACCTTGTCCTTGCAGCAAAATACGATTGACCAGCATTTGGGTTACTTGCCAGCGGTTAAACCCATTAGTTTCATGCTTGAGCAAAAATGCCAAATCTGCATCTTGGTAGTCGTAATTGAGCTGTACTGGCGCGCTAAAATTACGTAGTAAAGACACGACAGGCTCGCTTGCAACATTTTCAAAGACAAAAGTCTGCGTTGCCTCATTAAGCAATAACATACGCTCAGCAACGATAGCGCCTGAGTTTTTGTCAAATAGTGCCGTTGCTACGGGTATCGGTAATGGTTTTGGCGCATCGAAGCCTTTCACGTGGCGTGTCTGCTGATTCAGAGTAATGGTCAGCGTCTGCGCGGCGCTATCGTAGGTTTGAGATCCTGATACCACTGGCGTACCAGGTTGACGATACCAATCAATGAAATTCTCTATTTTATCATCAGTGATACTAAGTGCTGATAAGAAGTCCTCAACTGTTACCGCTTGTCCATCATAACGACGAAAATATTCATCGGTACCTTTGCGGAAATCATCTGGCCCTAACGTATTGGCAATCATACGCACAATTTCAGCGCCTTTCTCATAGACAGTCGTCGTATAAAAATTATTAATCTCAACAAAGCTCTCTGGACGCACTGGATGTGCTAATGGACCTGCATCTTCGCTGAATTGATGAGCACGTAGAGTCGCTACGTCATCGATACGCTGTACCGCACTTGACTGCTGATCTGCTGAAAATGACTGATCACGATAAACGGTAAAACCTTCTTTCAAGCACAGCTGAAACCAATCACGGCAGGTGATACGGTTACCAGTCCAATTATGAAAATACTCATGAGCGATAATGGCTTTTACACTAAAGCTGCGTGCATCGGTGGTCGTCTCAGGGCTAGATAACACACAAGCGGTGTTAAAAATATTCAGACCTTTATTTTCCATCGCCCCCATATTGAATTGGCTGACCGCTACTATCATATAGCGATCCAAATCATAGGCCCGCCCGTAATTAACCTCATCCCACTTCATAGCATCTTTTAAAGCCTGCATACCGACATCGCATTTATCAATATCAGCAGACTTGGCATACAGCTCAAGCAATACTTCGCGGCCTTCGCTAGTTGTATAAGAATCGGTCAATACATCTAAATCAGCAACCACACAGGCAAATAGATAACTTGGCTTATTGGTTGGATCATGCCAGATGGCGTAATGCCGGTCGGGCGCATCGGTTACTTCACCCGCTTCAACTAAGTTACCATTGGCCAATAACGTCGGATAACGCTTATCTGCCTCAAGTCGCGTGGTAAATATCGCTAGCACATCAGGGCGGTCTGGATAAAAAGTTATCTTACGAAAACCCTCTGGCTCGCACTGAGTCACAAACATCGTGTCGTCACCACTACCAGCCATATATAAACCTTCAAGCGCTGTATTGGTCTGTGGGCAGATACGTACTTGAATGTCTAGAGTAGCTCGCTCAGGAGCGTTATAAATCGTTAACTTGCCTGCTTCCTGCTGATAATCCTCAGTGGTCAACGCCTTACCGTTCATCGTAATCGTTAGCAGCTCTAATGACTCACCAAATAAAACAATGTCCCCTGCTGTTTGGCGTACCATCTCAAGCGTACTGTCTACCTGCGCATAGTCTTCAAATAGCTTAATATCTAGATGTACTGTCTCGACATCAAAAATTGGTTTCGTATAGTCTTTTAGATTAATCTTGCTTGGTGCATGAGGCGGCACATCTGGCATTTCAGGATTGATGATTTGTGCATCGGTTTCAGCAGTAGACATATGGTGTCCTATTATTATTGGAAATTTGGTTATAAATTATTTGTACTGGCGATGAAGTGTCATTTCACTATTTTGTAAGATTTTAGCGTAAATAAAGGCTTTATCTGCATGCTAATTACATAAACTCGCTATATAGATAAAGCTTTTTAGCTAATCCTAAGCTGACTTCTATTACTAAATTGACTTTATCGTTGGGCTTGCTTATAGCTAGATTGACCTAAATCGCTAAATTTCAAGTATGCCGATTAAGATATCGTCGGTTCAAGATGATTTAAATATGAAACGTACGTTATCCATTGGATAATGTCATTTAAAATGATTTAATAGTCGTACTGATTACCAATCAATTAATTAACGGCCTATTATATGACAAAAAATACGGTGAAACGCGCAGACATTACCCTACCTTTACTTGTAGAGTATGTTGATGCACTACTACCTTCGTTGATCACTCAGACAAACTTGACACCTGACCAGAGCAAAAATAAGAATGATACATTGTGGGTAACACATAACGATGCAGGTTTGTTAGAACTACAAGCACAACTTGATAAGATTACATCTACTAATAAGAATACTGAGACGAGTTTGAATGCAAGCCATTTATCAACGTTATCAGAGCTTGTTAAACAAAATACGCTCGACCGTTATGAGCTTGCTTGCTTTTGGTTACCAACTTTTTCAGAAGAGCTGACTCAACATTATCTGCCGTTACTGATGCGCTATCGTGACCTGTATGCAGCACATTTGCTGATTGCCCTAGACAGCTCGATAGACTTAAAGCCTTACGGCTTTACACCATTTGACATTTTAAATGAGCCATCTCTAAATGTAGATGATATTCAATCTATTACTTCATCAACCACCACTGCGACGCTCTGGCAATTTAATTTGTATGACTATAAACAATTACCAAATTGGCTCAATGCTGATTACTGGGCCAACCCTGAAAACTGGGGTAAACACCGCTGGTAAGATACTCTATTTTATCTCTCTAAACTTACAGTAAAAATACTTACATAAATTAACATTTAGTATATTATAGATAGAGATTGCATAAGGTTTATCGGAAGCAGTTTAAAAAAACAAATTTAATTAAAATTTCAGGAGCTCGTCATGTCAATCAGTTTTTCTAAGATCGCTGTTCTTGCTATGCTATCAAGCGCTGTTGCCTTCACCACTGGTTGTGCTACCAAGCGTACTACCTCAGAAGTGGTGGTTGCTCCGCTAGGTATCCCAGGTGGACAAGTTGGCTATAATGGTGCAGTTATCGTTGATAACTCAAACGCTGTCATCACTGGCGCTGAGAATATCCAAGCAGTGGTCTACTTTGCCTTCGATAGCAGCGAAATCACTGCTCAATCAGCGAGCGTCCTTAACCAACACGTGAACTTGCTAAAATCAAATCCAACAGCTGGGGTTGTTGTTGCAGGTCATACTGATGAGCGTGGTAGCCGTGAGTATAACATGGCACTAGGTGAGCGACGCGCACAAGCTGCACGTAACTACCTTGCGGCTCAAGGTGTTGCTGCAAACAATATCCGTGTCATTAGCTATGGTGAAGAGCGCCCTGCAGCAGCTGGTAACACTGAAGACGTGTATGCACAAAACCGTCGTGCTGAGCTGTCTTACTAAATTGTGATTTAACGTTATTTATAGCGCTCGGTAGTTTAACAAAAGCCCAGTAATGATATATTGCTGGGCTTTCGATATTTTTAGTAGGTTAATTAGATATAAATTATTTAAATATAGCTATTGTATGACTATCTATGTATCAAATACATAGATTTCAAACTTACACATTCTTATATATTCAATTCTATAATAATCGTTTTCGATGGCTAGTAATATATGCTAACTTCCAACCTTACCGAGATAAAATATACCCAACTCGATACCACGACATGGTGTGCGACAGCTCAAGTGAGCGAGCTGATAAGTCATTTAGTGACTAGAAGTTTATGGAGTAAGTCCTTATGGTTATTGCCATGTAATACGCCGTATACAGACATCATAAAGTTCAGTAACCTAAATTGGCACTACCATATGGCAAAAACAGTAACATCACGGTCGGTGCCTGCACTAGCGCGCAGGCAACGTCAGCAGCAGCGGCAGGGCGTTAGGCAACTATTAAAAGAGCTGCTTAAAAAGTTAGAAATCAATGATACCTTAGATGAGTCAAGCTTTCCCTATCGGCTCGTTAATAGTCAGCATTATGTATGCTTTAGCCATACAGGAGCTGGCATCTCAAAGCAAAGCACAGAATTAAATCAGATAAGTTTTACGCGTTTAAACAGCAAAATAGCTGTCGTTATTAGTCGTCAGCGTCCTGTTGGTATCGATATAGAGAGCAATAATATTGCGTGGCATGTAGTCAATCGTTTCTACTCAGAGAGCGAGCTGGCCGTATTACAGGAGCTACCTATAAATCAATGTGAACGCACTGCCAAACTGTTATGGCAAATAAAAGAAAGTTTTATCAAAGTGAACCAATATACCCTAGCTCAAGGCTTGGGTATGGATTACTCTTACCTGATCCCTAGCTTAATTGAAAATAACAAAGAAATTAACTCTCCTTCTATACTCAGTGCTATTGAGGATACGAATTGCCAATCTACCTACCGCATTACCGCGTTACAATCTCAGCAAACTGTTGTCGTTTTTTAAGCAAAATTTTCTGAATAAAGTTTAGTCCTAGTTTTTATAATACCTTTCAATACTTTATTTTAAGCATAAAAAAACGACCCTAAATAGGATCGTTTTTTGTTTTCTACTAATGACAGCATTTAAACTGTGATTAGATTAGAAACGGTAAGTTGCACCGACTTTAACGATTGGTAACCACTCTAACCAATCTTTATCTTCTAGCTCTTGCTCAGCAAGTTTAGCAACTTGACCAGCGTTTAGACCAGAAGGTACATCAGAAACACCATTAGAAATACTTACAAGGTTATCTGGGTCAGTTGCATTTACTGTAGCATCTGTTTTGCCCATATAAGCAGCACCAATCTCACCAAACACACCGAAGTTATTAGTGATGTTAGGACGGAAGCCGATAGTAGCATAAGGAGCTAGTTTGTTACGATGCTCCATAGTACCTTGTAGAGTACCTACTTCATCTGCATTGTATGAGACGTCATTAATTTTGTAAGTACCGCCTTCAGAATTAGCAGTTACATCAAAATCGTTATCAGGAACGATGATACCAGCGCCAACTGTGAACCAGTTGCTAGCAGGGCGTAATTGCACACCTAGGTACGGGTTGCTGAAGTCAGCATCTACATCATAGTTTACGTCGTCTGCATCAAAGTCACCGCCGAAAAGGTCAGCAACATCGCCACCTGCCCAACCAGCTTGCAGTTCAGTGTTCTCATTCATTGACCAACCAATGTTAGCACCATAACCTAAAGTACCAACTTCAGCACTAACTGATGCTGGGTTGATAGCAGTTTGGAACAAAGTCTTAGTACCACCAAGTACCGCACCAGTAGTATTGCGAACAGCGCCTGCAGTTTTACCAACAACACCAGTGTTAGTAGTGTTTGCTTCAGTTTCTGCTTCATATGCTACAGCTACTGGCTCAGCTTCATATGCAACTGCAGCGTTGTTATCAACAACGACAACTGGCTCAGCCGCCATTGCAGCAGTCGAACCTAGAACAGCAGCAGAGATAGCTGTCAATTTAACTAATTTCATAATTGTTCTCCTAAAGTGTAAAATAAACCCGCCCATAGAAAACGATGATTGTGCTTTTTTAAACCATCATTTTGTTGAGGTGATTAAAACAATTCTGACTTAAAAAGTCACCCCTACTGTTGCTGTTTTTATTTGCCGTTATGTAAAGATTGCATAGGTACTGTAATAATTGCTACACCAATCTGCAAAAATTCGCCTTTATGTTACATAACGTCCTTAAAGTAACCAAACAGCATGAACATGATAGTTAGCCTGCTTAATGTTTATGTAAAGGTATTGCAAAATATGTCCATATAATTATTTAAAGCGCTTTGTGATTCAATGACAGTTATATGGATTATTCTTACAGAATATTGTGCCTTGTGAGTTGACGTTTCTATTGTTACTTATATAAAAAATGCACACTAGCAAATAAAACGATATAAATTGTCTCAGATGACGAGACTAACGCTTGCCTCAAGCCAATATTATGCTAAATTAGTTGTCATAATAGATTTGTTATAGAACGTCAGTGTTATCACTGTTTGTCTAATTTATGAAAAAGCTGTGATGCTGTCTGCTTTATTTCTTTACTCCAACTGAGCCATATATAATATGCCTAAAGTATCGTCGATTACCCGTGTATTAGAAATCATAGAGGCAGTGTCCTATGCCTCAAAACCGCTTTCCCCACTGGAGCTCTCACAAGAGTTAGATATCCCTAAACCAACCATCCATAGATTGATTCAAAACTTGGTTGATGATGGTTTTTTGACGGTTGAAATTGGTGGTGGCATTATTCCTGGTAAACGCGTACGCAATTTGAGCGTTGAGCTATGGCAACAACGATTATTTTTCAACGAGCGGCAGATGATTTTGCAGAAACTGGTTGACGAACTAAAGGAAACTTGCGGTATTGGTATTCCCTATCATATGGATATGATTTATACCAACCGTGCTCAGACTACCTTACCACTACAGATTTATCTTCCTGTCGGTGCAAAGTCGCCCATGTGGTGTACAGCAACTGGTAAGCTCTATTTGAGCCAATTATCTACGACTAGCCGTATGAAAATACTACAAGGGTTACCACTAGATAAGTTTACCAAAAATACTATCACCGATATCGATGCATTAAATGCCGAGCTTGATCGTATTGCTGATACTGGTATCGGCATTGACAATGAAGAGTTTATCTCTGAAATGGTCGCAGTGGCTGTGCCTATACTAGACAAAAAATCACGCTATTTGGCTTCTCTCTATCTACATGCACCAACCATACGGGTGTCACTCGACGATCTTCTGACTCATGTACCACGCCTGCAAAAAGCGGCACAAGATATTCAGGCGCTCGTCTACGATCTTCAAAGCTAACCCAGAAAATTGGTCACCAAAAAAGGTCTACACTATGGTTTTAGCGTAGACCTTTTTCTTATTGGTAAATGCATTTCTTTGATTAACGTCACTGCTAGTGACACTGAAAATTCTTAATCTTGCTATAACTAAGAAATATG
Source organism: Psychrobacter sp. AOP7-B1-25 (assembly GCF_052376195.1). NCBI lineage: Bacteria > Pseudomonadati > Pseudomonadota > Gammaproteobacteria > Moraxellales > Moraxellaceae > Psychrobacter > Psychrobacter sp. AOP7-B1-25. The sequence goes on along the minus strand of NZ_JBQSVK010000008.1, from coordinate 76,946 downwards.
ATAATTAAGGGCGTTATGTTTAAGACAATAGTGAAACGTCATGACGTCCAATAATACTAGAAAAGTCTTTGTCGCCATTCTCTACCATATGTGAGGCATACAACTCTGTTGCTTTAGCACCCATTGGCGTTTCTACTTCAGTATTTTGAGCTGTCTGCATCGCAAGGTTCAGGTCTTTTTGCATGAGCTTGCTCATAAAGCCGCCTTGATAACCATTACTAGAAGGAACGTTTTCCATTACTTGCGGGTAAGGATTATAGACTTCCAAAGTCCAATTACGACCCGAGCTTTGTAGCATGATATCTGATAGCACTTTGGGGTCTAAGCCATTCTTAACTCCTAGATTAATCGCCTCTGCCGTTCCTGCCATCAAAATACCTAACAGCATGTTGTTGCAAATTTTTGCGACTTGTCCTGCTCCATGCTCGCCTGCATGAAAGATATTTTTCCCCATTACTGCTAGTATCGGCTCAGCTTTGGCAAAAGCATCATCGTCGCCACCGACAATAAAGGTTAAGCTACCAGCAATCGCTCCGCCCGTACCACCAGAGACTGGTGCATCTAAAAATTCAATACCAAGCTTACTTGCTGTCTCTGCTACTGTTCTTGCATCAGCTGCCGCAATCGTACTACTGTCAATCACAAGCGTACCTTTTGGCAGTTCTGCCAATAAACCATTAGCACCACTATCGCCTAGATATACAGAATGCACATGCTGACCTGCAGGTAACATGCTAATCACAACTTGAGCGTTGCTTGCAGCATCTTTGGGACTTTCTGCAACGCTAGCCCCTGCTTGTTGCAAACGATTAGTAGCTGCATCAGACAAATCAAAAACAGAGAGTGTATAACCTGCCTTTAATAAGTTTTCTGCCATTGGCGCACCCATGTTACCAAGACCAATGAAGGCGATATTTGGTTTAGTGCTGTCATTATTCATTGTACTTGTACCCTTTGTACCCATCTCATCACTCCTTGATGATTTGTAATGTAGCTATTGCTACCTACTATTTAATAGTCTTTATTAGTGAATCTTGCTTGTACCTTACGTTATAAATGTCTTTTAGACAGTTAGCGAACAATTTGACTGCCTAGTGCCTCACTACCTAACCAATCGCTCAAAGGATGCTCACCTTTTGGATAAGGATCGCCAAAGTGCTGATCGATATACGCCTGCCCTTCTACACTTAAACAATCTGCTAATGAGCGCGACCACTTAGGACTTCTATCTTTATCAATCAATAATGCCCGTACGCCTTCTTTAAAGTCAGGATTGGCTGCACAATGTACTGCGACATTGGTTTCTAAATACAACACCTGTTCAATCGATAGGTCAGCGACTTTTTGATACAGCGCATAGGTTAATGCGGCCGTTACTGGGCAACCATGACGATAGGTCGCAACTGCTCGCTGCGTCCAGCTATCTGCTGCAAAGTCTTGATTTAGCTGTTCGAGTGCTTCGTCGCTTTGTAGCATCCCATCAATATCAGCCATACCGCCACTGTTCATCAGTTTTTGAATAGGCTGCCAGTATGTTGCAAGCTTGCTATCAGGTAGTTCGGCTACTGGTAGCTCAGCCAACGCACGGCTGACAATACTATGCGCACTATTATCATGGCATGTGTTTGAACTATTTGCGTTATCTACCGTGTTCCATTCGCTCTGTTTGAGGCGCTGCATGACGGCATCATAGTCGTGGCTGGCAACGGCATACTCTGCCAAATTAGCCAATAGCGCATCGCTACCATTACACATCGCTCCCGTTAGTCCTAAGAACAAACCTGTCTTGGCAGGTATACGCTGCAAAAACCAACTGCCAGAAGCATCAGGGAACAGTCCAATGGTGACTTCAGGCATGGCAAAACGTGTGCGCTCAGTGACCAGACGATGACTACATCCTGCCATTAGCCCCATACCGCCGCCCATGATAATACCGTCACCCCAAAGTATCAGTGGCTTTGCATAAAAATGCATTTGACGATAGAGACGATATTCATGACTGAAAAACTCAGTAGCATAAGGGTTAGGTATTGGTGCATCAGTAGACATACTGTCGTAGAGCTTACGGATATCGCCGCCTGCACAGAACGCTTTATCCCCTGCGCCTTTTAGTACAAGCGCGACTACTTGATCGTCGGCTTGCCACTGCTCTAGCTGCGCTGAGAGCAATTGACATATATCAACGCTAAGCGCATTAAGCGATTTGGGTGTGTTGAGGGTCATAATCCCAATCAAATGCCCGCAATCTGTCGGCTCGGTATTGAACAATACAGACGCTTCTTGTTTAGTATCGTTTGTCGCTGGCGTAGCTGCTGTCATAAAAGTGACCTACAAAATTAAATAATAAAGATGGCTAAAGCGTTTTAACCGCTGTTTATTTGTTTTGCCAAGTGGGTTTACGCTTTTCTAAAAAAGCTTGTACACCTTCGCGCTGATCCTTGGTATCAAACAACTTCACGAAAGCTTCACGCTCATGTATGAGATTTTGTGCAGGCGGGGTGTCTCTTGCCGCTTGAATAAGTTTCTTAGAATAACTGACAGCGACGGGTGATTGCTTAGCGACTTTTTTTGCTAAGTCCTGAGCGATTTGCAACCCTTCACCTTTTGATGCGATCTCTTCGACCAGACCAATACGCAATGCCGTATCTGCATCGACCCGCTCACCGCACAGTATCATGCGCTTGGCCCAACCTTCCCCTACTAGCATAGGTAGATTTTGCGTGCCACCAGCACATGGCAATAACCCTACACCTGTCTCTGGCAGTGCCATTTGTGCGTGCACTTCTGCGATACGAATATCACATGCAAGTGCACATTCAAGCCCGCCGCCCATCGCATAACCGTTGATGACGGCGATACTCACACCGCGGTAGGCAGATAGCGATTCGAACGCTTCGCCAAATGCAATTGCCATGCTTATAGCACGACCTTTATCGCCGTCTGAGAAGTTGTTTAAATCTGCACCAGCTGAGAAGAACTTTTCACCATCACCGTGTACGATTAAGGCGTAAACATCATCATTGGCATTGAGGTCTGCAATGAGCTGCTTAAGCGCAGACAAACTCTCCATCGTCCACGTATGCGCAGGTGGGTTGCTCAACGTCAGTGTTGCAGTATTGCCATCAATTGATAGCTTTAAATTTGTATAATCTGTCATAAAACATCCTTGTTTCAGTAAGGCGAGATAAATTAGCGTAGCTGATTTAATCCTTCATCCTGCATAACTTGACGTGAAATAATCACTCGCATGATCTCATTGGTGCCTTCCAATATTTGATGCACACGTAAGTCTCGTACATGACGCTCAAGTGGATACTCGTTTAGATAACCATAGCCACCGTGTAGTTGCAGCGCTTCATTGGTAACATCAAAACAAAGATCCGTAGATAAACGTTTTGCCATTGCGCAATAGGTAGACGCTTGTCCATCGTTGTTGTCGACTTTATCAGCTGCTAGATACAGCATTTGGCGCGCGGCGATGGTCTGCGTCAACATGTCAGCAAGTTTAAACTGTACCGATTGCAAACTAGCAATCGGGCTACCAAATTGGCTACGCTCTTGTACATAACTGGTTGCCGTCTCTAACGCAGCCTGTGCCGTACCTACCGCACAAATACCAATATTGATACGGCCACCATCGAGTCCTTTCATCGCAATACGAAAGCCTTGACCTTCCTCATCTATCAGGTTTTCTACTGGAACTTTTACATCTTTGAAACTAATCGTCCGTGTTGGTTGTGCTTTCCAGCCCATTTTGTGCTCGTTTTTGCCATATTCGATACCAGCACTATTAGCATCTACCACGAACGCTGACACGCCTTTTGGACCAGCACCACCAGTACGCGCCATGACTACCAATACATCGGTTGAGCCTGCACCAGAGATAAAGGTTTTTTCACCGTTCAGCACGTAATGCTCATCTTGCTTTTCAGCCTTGGTACGTAAGGAGGCTGCATCAGACCCTGCATTTGGTTCTGTTAGGCAATAGCTGCCAAGCCATTCACCGCTGACCATATTGGGGAGATATTTTTTGCATAGTGTATCGCTGCCATACTCACCAATCATCCATGCGGCCATATTATGAATACTCATATACGCTGCTACAGCCGTATCACCCCAGGCAAGCTCTTCGAATACCATTGCTGAGTCCAGTCTTGGTAGGCCCAAACCATCATATTCTGGATTGGTGTATAGCCCTAAAAAGCCAAGCTCACCAGATTTTTTGATTACATCTACTGGGAAATGTGAGTTGCGATCCCATTCAGCTGCGTTTGGCTTTAGCTCTTTTTGTGCAAACTGACGAGCCGTTTGGCGAAAAGCGACTTGGTCATCGGTCAATGAAAAATCCATAGAGTCATCCTTGTTCTTATAGATCAAATAGAGGGCTTAATCCTCAGATAAGTATTAATCAAAGCGCTAATAAAAATATTGATCAGAGATTTTATAAGGCATTAGCGCGACATGATAGCGGTATAACGATAATAGAACTACGCTCAATAGTACCGCAAGCCACATTATCGTCATACCCAAAACACAAAATATCATACTGAAAACACAATGAGCTGACGATTAAATTGAAATTGTTGTATTGACACTGCGGCTCGCTTCATCGTCAAACCAACGTGCAGTCACTGTCTTTGTCTGAGTGTAAAACTGTACGGCTTGCTTACCATAAGGACCTAGGTCACCAAGTTTACTACCGCGTGAACCTGAGAATGAGAACATTGGTAGCGGCACAGGAATTGGTAGGTTAATACCGATTTGACCGACTTGAATGTCTTGTTGGAATTTGTGTGCGGCTGCCCCTGACTGAGTGAAGATCGCCGTACCATTACCATGTGGATTGGCGTTCAATAATTCAATCGCTTCGTCCAAGCTATTAGCACGCATGATACAGAGTACTGGGCCGAAGATTTCTTGTTGATAAATTTGCATGTCGCTTGTAACGTTATCAAAAATAGTCGGTCCTACAAAGTTGCCCTTCTCATATCCTTCAACGGTAATCCCGCGACCATCAAGAATTAAGCTTGCACCCTCTTCTACCCCAGTTCCAATCAAGTGCTCGACACGAGCTTTTGCGGCAGGCGAAATCAACGGTCCCAAGTCTTTGTCATGTTTGCCAGCTGAGACAACCAAACTTTCTGCTTTTGCTTTAATCTCATCGATCCATTCACCAGCTGCGCCTACTAGTACAACCACCGACAGCGCCATACAGCGTTGACCAGCTGCACCAAATGCTGCACCTGCTAGCTGATTGAGTGTTTGCTCTTTATTGGCATCTGGCAGGATAACGCCGTGGTTTTTGGCACCCATCATGCATTGTGCACGCTTACCTGACTGACTTGCACGCTCATAGACATGTTTACCAACATGAGTAGAACCCACGAAAGAAACAGCTTTGATATCTGGATGGTCACAAATAGCATCGACGGTTGCTTTGCCACCATGTACCACGTTAAGTACACCTTCTGGTACGCCCGCTTCAATCGCAAGCTCGACCAAGCGCATGGTTACCATCGGATCTTGTTCAGAAGGTTTTAGGATGAATGTATTACCCGTAGCAATCGCCATTGGGAACATCCATAGCGGAATCATCGCTGGAAAGTTGAATGGTGTGATACCAGCACAAACACCGAGTGGCTGCCAAATACTATAAGTATCGACACCTGATGCAACGTTTTCTACAAAATCGCCAATTTGTAAATTGGCAATACCAGCGGCATGCTCTACCACTTCTAAACCGCGGAACACATCACCGCGTGCATCAGCAATTGTCTTACCTTGCTCTGCGGTCAAAACTTCTGCCAACTCATCCATGTGATCACGAATCAGAGACTGATACTTCAAAAAGATACGCGCTCGCGTGGTAATTGGCGTCTTGCGCCATGTTTCGAACGCTGTTTGTGCGGCGGCAACTGCTTGGTTGATCTCATCATTGGTGGTTTGTGGCGCTTTAGCGATGACTTCTTGAGTTGCTGGATCGTTGATATCAATCCATTCATCAGTATTTGATTGTACGAACTGACCATTGATGAGCTGTTGAACGTGGTGCATAAGATATCCTTATCTTTTTTGCGAGACTACCGTGTAACGGCACCTAGATATTCATGAAAAAATAAAAGCGATGAGTATTTATCTATAAAACATTGTCAAAAATTAAATTTTAAAATGATTTATTTTGTATCGTTATTGACTATAACAATAAACCATTTTTACGGTCAAGCGCTTTATCAAAATTTTATCTAAGTTTATTTTGGTAGCACATTTTTCTATAAAAATTATCTAAATAACAGAAACAAAAAAGGCCCATGATTGCTCATGAGCTTTTTAGAATTAATCTATCTTTTGGGTGCAATTAATACCATCACTGGTTTATATGGCGCTAATTTTCACCAATCAATAGTCTTTCATTGCTTGCTTGATCGCATCGATAGCGGTTGGATTATCAAGCGTTGACATATCTCCTGTTGGCTGATTTTCTGCTAGAGCACGAATTGAGCGACGTAATATTTTGCCAGAGCGAGTTTTAGGTAGCGCCTGCGGGAAATAGATAGCGGCTGGTCGGGCGATACCGCCCAAAGATTTGACGACAGCGCCTATCACTTGCTGCTCGATACGGAAACGGTTTTCGGTGGTTTCAATTTGTGTCTGGTCTTTTAGGACACAAAATGCAATAGGTAACTCGCCTTTTAGCTCATCTTGAATGCCTACTACAGCACACTCTGCCATCTCTGAATGCATACTGATGGCCTCTTCGATCTCTTGTGTGCCTATTCTATGTCCTGCGACATTAATCACATCATCGGTACGCCCCAAGATATAGAAATAACCCTCTTCATCTGTCACTGCATAGTCCGAGGTTGAGTACTGCTGACCGTCAAACAGACCAAAATAGCTGCTGATAAAACGCTCATCATTGCGCCATACCGTAGTAAGACAACCAGGCGGTAATGGCGCTTTAATGGCGAGCAACCCTTTTTCGCCAGCTTGACAAGGATCGCCCGTTTCCTCATTGATGACATGCGCTTCATAGCCATACATCGGGTAACCAGGTGATCCCTGCTTGTGCGGTTTATGGTCGAATTTTGGTGTATGGCTCAAGATTGGCCACCCAGACTCTGTTTGCCAATAATGATCCAAAATTGGCACGCCTAAATGCTGAGTCAACCAATTGGCTGTTGATTCATCAAGCGGCTCACCTGCTAAAAAGAATGACTTCACACTAGACACATCATAGCGTGTCATCCAGCTTTCGTCTTGTTTTTTAAGCATGCGCACGCCTGTGGGTGCGGTGAATAAGATATTAACTTTATTCGCTTCGACAATACGCCACCAGATACCAGGGTTTGGCGTATGCGGCAAGCCTTCATACATAACACTGGTCATACCTGCTAGTAACGGTGCATAGATTGTATAAGAATGCCCAACAGCCCAGCCAATATCAGATATCGCCCAGAACGTCTCGCCAGCCTTTCCATCATAGACATAGTCCATCGATGTCGTTAATGATACAGCATGACCACCTGTATCACGCTGCACCCCCTTTGGTGTACCAGTAGTACCAGAAGTATAAAGCAGGTAAGATGGCGTGTTTGACTCTAGCCAAACTGGCTCTACGACCGCATTGGCCTCACAGCTCTGACGACGCTCAGCTGCATAATCAACATCCATCGCTTTTGGCTCAAATGGTAATATACCGCGGTTGACCACTAGCACATTCTCTGGCTTGACAGTCGCTTGCTCGACGCCTTGATTGACCAGATTTTTATAATTGACGATTTTACCGCCACGTAGTCCGGCATCTACCGTAATGACCATCTTGGCCTCAGCATCGTCCATACGGATAGCTAAGTTATGTGCAGCAAATCCGCCAAATACAACTGAATGAACGGCACCAATACGAGCACAAGCCAGCATAGCATAAGCCGCTTCTAATATCATCGGCATATAAATAATGACACGGTCACCCTTACCAATACCGTGACGCTGTAGCACATCGGCAAAGTAATTAACTTCTTTATATAAGTCATTATAGGTCAGACGACGCTTAGTATAGTCCGTATAAAACTCAACGTTGTTGCCTAAATCTTTAAACGAATCAACGACCGCTGGAAAGGTTTCTATCAATTCTTGGTTAATCTCTGATGACACCCACACAAAAGCATCTTGCTCTGCGCGGTCTGCTAGATGACGATCGACACAGTTATAACAAAGATTGGTCTCGCCACCGACAAACCATTTGGCAAAAGGCAGATTACTGTCATCTAAAATTTGCTCAGGCTCTTTATGCCAATAGATACGCTTCGCCTGCTCCGTCCAAAACTGCTCTCGATCCGTAATAGACTCATGATAAATATCAGCGAATTGTGGGGTGTCTGTCATTTGGGTAGAAACTGGGGATTGGGAATAGTCGCTCATAGTAGCTGTCCTTAGCATAAACGAGAAATGAGGCAGTAGCACTTTATAGTCAAGGCACTCAATAAGTTATAACGGTATTCACTTCGCACACTGCACTATTTGCGTACAGCTAGCTAATACCAACTCTAAAATGCTTCAACTATAAAAAACCATGTCTTAATAAATACTGGTCATCCTTGCCAGAATTGAAAAACCGATACAATACGTATCGGTTTAAAATGTAGCAGAGCCTATCAGAAAGGTCAACTATTAAGCGTGTAATACGCACTACATTTTAACGTTTTAACGAATACAAATATTTGAAAGTATAGCTGAAACTAAATCTCAGTTTGATTGGCGTACATTTCACGCATAACCTTTTTATCGTGTTTACCAACAGAGGTTTTTGGTAGTTCATCAACAAACTTAAACTGGCTTGGCACCCCATACTTAGGAATGATACCGCGCTCTACTGCTTTTTCTGCAATCGCTTTGATATCATCAGCACTGGTATTTTGAGCATCAGCCTTTAATACAACCAGAGCCAATGGACGCTCACCCCATTGCTTATCACGCACGCCAATCACTGACACATCAGCTACTGACGGATGCAGTGATAAAATGGTTTCAATCTCTAGTGATGAAATCCACTCGCCACCTGATTTGATTACGTCTTTTAAGCGATCGGTGATTTTAATGTAACCATCAGGACGTAGGTAAGCGATATCTTGGGTATGCATATAGCCATTTTCCCACAGCTCCTTGCCAGCGTCGTCGTTTTTAAGATAGCTTTGGGTCAGCCAAGGCGCCCGTAATACCAACTCGCCTGTATTTTCTGGTCCTGTTCCCACTGACTTGTTTCCTTCACCCCATACTTGAGCATCAACCATAAGTACTGGCTTACCCGTCATACAACGACGGGCAATGTCTTCCTCTTCGGTCATTTCAGGCTCATCGAGACTAAAACCTGTCAAGCTAATAAGCGGCGCGGTCTCTGACATACCATAGCCCGTATAGACTTCAATACCTTGTGCCATCGCTGTTTTGGCTAGACCTTCGGTCAGTCTTGAACCACCAATAATCATTTTTAGACCATTGAAACTGACATCGCGATCTTGAGCTTCTTGGAGTACCATTTGCAAAATCGTTGGCACACAATGGGTGATACTGACCTTTTCATTGACAATCAAATCCATCAACGTGTCAGGTGCATAGCGACCCGGATAGACTTGCTTTAGACCCACCATCGTCGCTGTAAATGGGAAGCCCCATGCATGTACATGGAACATTGGCGTCATCGGCATATAGACATCACCATAGCTCACGCCTTGCTTATCAGGCAGCATACCCAAAGTTGCCGCTTCTGCTAGTGTATGGAGAACTAGCTGGCGATGGCTAAAGAAAACCCCTTTTGGATCACCGGTCGTACCAGACGTATAAAAAGTCGTCGCGATGGTGTTTTCATCAAAATCTGGAAAATCAAAGTCGCTATTAGCAGCTTCTAGCAGCGCTTCATACTCGCCTGTAACACGGCTTTGATTACTACCAAAGATACCTTCAGCAGTAACACCGTTGTCATCAAGCCAGATAATATGCTCGATGCTTGAGTTCTCAAACTGATAGTCTTTGACCAATGGTGCAAACTCAGAGTTGAGCATAAGCACTTTAGGCTTTGCATGGTTGATGGTATAGAGAATCTTTTCGGGTGATAGGCGAATATTAACGGTCTGTAAAACGTACTCTGACATTGGTACAGCAAAATAAGACTCGAGATAGCGATGACTGTCCCAGTCCATCACAGCGACCACGTCACCTGCATCAAGCTTTAAGTCTGCCAATACATTGGCCAAGCGGTTGATGCGCTCAAATAGCTCTTTATAAGTCAGGCGCTTTTTGTCCGCATAAACAATCTCTTGATCTTGCGATACCGTTTTGGCACGGCTTAATAACTGCTTGACCAATAATGGGTAATCGTAGGCAGATGGTGCACTGTGATAAATGTTTGACATAGATTTGACTTCCTTGTTTGTCGTACTTATAAGGGATAAATGACAATAATCAAGTTAAGAGCAGTATAAAGCCTACTGCGCTCACTATTCTAATTTTTATAATGCGATAGGGTCTGTTGAACATTTAAATGTGGTGCTGGCAGTCACTATTTTTTAGACAAGGTGCAATGAAATTTTTGACGCATAGTCGTTCTAGGTGAAACAATTTTCGCCATACATCGGCGAAAAATAGTACTACCCTAAAAGGCTGATGCTAAAATCACCCCAAACGTTGTTGTAAGCCTAGCTAAGGTCTCGACATTATCGTCGGCTTGCGCCTAGTTTGATGCAATTTTAGCAATCAGCAGCCCTAATATTTGAATGTTCAACAGACCCTAACATCCTTATTGATAGTAAGAAAAAAGCGGCGCTGTGTAAAGCGGTCTTACAGTAAGTATTATAAGACAGTCAATCACTTCGCATGTACTGTTGTTTTAACCATACCAAAAAACGCCACTAATAACGCCAGTACCTGTACAAGTGCTAAGAATCCTACTGTCAATTTCCACTGCCCTCGCGCATAAGCCATGCCGCACAGCCACGCCCCTAGCGTACCACCTGTATAGTAGCCCATATAATATAAACCTGATGCCAATGAGCGTCCTTTTTTTACATTGACTGCGATATAACTGATGGTCGCTGATTGGGTAACAAACACACCTGAGGACATAATTGCCAGTCCTATTACCACCCCCCACAAAGGCGTGACCAAGGTCAATAACAAGCCTATCATCGACACCACAATGGCGACACGGACCGTACGCGCCGAGCCAAACCGACGTAGCAATGTGCTAGACAATGGTGTGATAACAACGCCCAATAAATACACTGCGAAGATATTAGCAAGTGCCCCAGTTGTTAGCTTATATGGCTCATCTGCCAGATGTAAATTGATAAAAGTAAAACAACCTACCAGTGAAAACAGCACGCAAGCACCAAGCAGACAAGACGTAACGACATAGCGATTGGTTAGATGCTCGCCTAGCGTCTGTATCGCTGAGCGAAAATTAGGATTGGCCACAAAATGACGAGACGATGGTAGCATCTTGCCGACCCATATCGCACCTAGCAAGGTCATCACCGTCATGACGTAGTAGCCATCACGCCAGCCTATCAGCTCATGTAAATGCCCCAGCAAAAACCGCCCCATAAAGCCACCAAACACGCAGCCTGACACATAAAAGGACATCAGCTCAGTTACTGCCCGCCCCTCAAACTCCTCACCGATATAGGCAATTGTCACCACTGTAATACCCGGTACAGACAATCCTTGCATAAATCGCCACAACCCGACCCAGCCAATACTAGAGCTCTGAGCAATGAGTGCTGTTGGTATCGCTAAAAATAATAGAGCGCCAACGATAAAGGGCTTGCGCCCGACTGCATCTGAGAGCATACCCAGAAAGGGTGACATAATCGCAATTGCTAACACAGTGGCACCAACAATCATGCCGGCTTGTACTTCAGTCGCAGCGAAGTCCACCATCATGACTGGCAATACCGCCTGAATAGAATACACTTGCAAAAAAGCAAACATACCTATCAGACCGATTGTAAGCTTCAATATCCACGACGTTGAATGATTGGAGGGAACAGGTGGCACAGCTGCTATATCTTGGATTTGATCTTTAGAATGATTCACAGGGGATCTGACTATATTGGTTATACCATGACTGTAAATATTAACTGTCACTGGCGTGGATGATAGAGAGGTATAACGTATATTTGTGCTCAATATATGAGGTGAAAGCACGGTTATTAAACGATAAATGCTCATCATAACGACAAGAAAATCATGTTAGCACATTCGCCAATATACTCAGGTTTAAAAGTGTTATTACCGTTTGATAAATGCTTTGTTGAGGCTAGATCTTATTGTAGAAAAACTTGACTAGAAATCACACTTCGACTTGAGACGGTGAAGACAGCTTTCGACTCGCAAGGTCAATATCAATGTTACGTTTATCGCATATACAAGATAGTATGGTTAAATACTATTTACGTACCTACTAAGCACGTAACTGCTTTAACGATTAATAACAAGGACTACCTACGTCCAGCCTTTCCAGCTTAGAGACATGCACGACTACACGATCTTTTAGAATAAAATTTACTATGATGAAAAATATGGTGTTTTTAAAACTTATTATCGCGATATGTACATTGATTTTCTCTACGATAGCTGTGGCTGAAGTCACTGTGTCCGAAACTAGTATTAAAAGTCTCAGTCCAGTCGTACCGATATTTAGTTCTACGAAACCATTAGCCGCAGTAGACTGTATAAAAGATGACACCATCACCGATAGTGGGCTCACAAGAACGCGTGATAATGGGCCATTTTCTGTGAGTACCAAACACGTGAGTCGCCAATCAGCCAATGGCTTTGGTGGCGGTACCATACACTACCCAACGGATGCTGGTAACTGTGGTCTGCTAGGTGTTATCGCTGTGGTGCCAGGTTACGTGTCTTATGAATCTTCTATTAAATGGTGGGGACCGCGTTTGGCCTCTTGGGGATTTATCGTTATTACCATTAATACCAGCTCCATTTACGACAATCCAGATAGCCGTGCTGAACAATTGAGCGCCGCTCTCGATCATCTCATCGATGATGACACAGTAAGTCACATGATCGATCCAAATCGTTTGGGTGCTATTGGCTGGTCAATGGGTGGCGGCGGTGCGCTACGACTGGCAACTAAGCGCAGTACGGTGCAAGCTATCATTGCACAAACGCCCTATCATGATAAAAACTATGGTGCGATGAATACGCCTGCTCTATTCATTGCTTGTGAAAATGACCGTATCGCCCCCAATAAAAAACATACCAACACCTTTTATCAAAAAGCCGACGGTCCAAAAATGAAGGTCGAGATTAACAACGGTAGTCATTTCTGCGCCAGCCATCGTTTTAACGAGAAACTATTGAGCAAGCCTGCCATCGCATGGATGCAGCGTTATATTAACGATGATACCCGTTTCGATAAATTTGTATGTGGCAATGAGAATTATAAAGATGACTCTCGTATCTCAGCCTATGATTACGAAGGTTGTTTATAAGCTGGTTTTGACCTACTTACAAAAGGAAAGACTGATAGTCTTCACTGTTAATAATGACATTTGAATAACAACTCTTTTTTGTTTTTACACATTTACATTGCTTCTATCTTTTTTCTTACAGACTTTACTGCCATAAAAATCAATAATAATAGAGCGTTATATACGAATAATTAAAATAATTGAATAAACCATTAAGGAGCAATATTTATGACTGATCATATTCATGATTTAGGTGCAGGATTTTGGAATATACGCGGATCATTCCGTATCGGTGGTGTGCTAAATATCGGTACTCAATGCTCGCTGGTCAAGCTACCGTCAGGAAAATTTATCTTTTTGGACAGTTACGCCCTAACAGGTGATGTTCGAGATGAGGTGATGGCACTGACCAACAATGGTCAAGATGTCGAAGCTGTCCTTAACATACATCCGTTTCATACAGTCAGCTGTGCTCAAATGGCCAAAGACTTTCCGCAAGCCACATTCTATGGCAGTAGCCGTCATCATAAAAAAGTACCAGAAATCAATTGGGCAGACGACTTGGTAGAGAGCGATGCAGTCGCTGCACGCTATCCTGAACTTAAGTTTTCAATGTCGGAAGGTGTCTATTATATTTCACCCAATGAGATGATTCATGCAGGTTCTTTGTTGGCCTATCATCCTGCCAGTCAAAGCTTGCACGTAGATGATACTTTCATGAGTCCACCAACGAAGTTACTAGAATCTGTACTACCTGAGCTGATATTGCACCCTACGACCAAAAAAGCATTGAAAAATGAACCAGACGCTGGCGCGAAATATTGCGACTGGGCGACCAATCTGGCCCATGAATGGCGTGACGTTCGCAATTTCTGTGCTGCCCATTCTTATCTTGTGCAATTCGAAGAAGGCGGGTTTGAAAAAGCATTGTTAAAAGCTGTTAAGAAAGCACGTCCAAAACTAGAAAACGCCTAGTTTTTCGCATCTTAGACACGTATTTTTGATAAACATAAAAATGGGTCGCTATTACTATGTCTCTAATATAGCGACCCATTTTTTCGGCTAATGAATCTATAAAGCACATGATTATCTGAGCAGCAAAGTAGCCAACTCATCTTCATTATTAATAATATCGGCCAATGTATAACGCTCAAGCACAGTAATAAATGCGGTGAGTGCTTCAAAAAACACGCTCTTTAGCTGACAGGCTGGACTAACCACACAGCCTAGTGATTTATTCTTTTCTTCCTCAATGAACGTCACTGGCAAATCCGTCTGATGAGCGCCCTGCTCACTGTCTTTGTGAGACGCTGGTACGGCAAAGCACTCTACCAGATTAAAATCAGGCTCTATTTGCTTGATCAATACGCCCAAATTTATATCTTTAGGCGTACGCGCCAATCGTATGCCACCGTTTTTGCCGCGCACACTTTCTATATAACCGAGTTGGCCCAGCTGATGAATAATCTTGGTCAAATGGCTTTTGGAGATACTATAGCTATCAGCAATATCGCTAATATTAGCCAGCAGTGATGGATCTGGTCTCACAGCTAAATAAATCAATGAACGTAGCGCGTAGTCACTATAATTGGTCAGTCGCATGTACTTGCGCTCCTATTTTTATAAAATTTATGTATTAAGCCAAACAAAGCAAGTCACGTTTTTGGTAATGGTATTTGAAAATAATATCGTTAGGACGTTTTAACCAAATAATCCATCTGGCCGAGGACGTGCCAGCATGGGCAGATAACTGATGCAAAATAGCACAAAACATGCAATCCAAGCACTTTGCGCAATCATAATCCATATTAGGTAATGACCCATGTCTACTAACGGCAGCAGGACACGGCTGACAAATACTAAGACCATCAAACCGTACATAGCGCTTACCGTTTTTGGCGGTTGATGAATACTGCGGCCCGTATGTCCCAAAGATACTCTAGTCATCATTGCTAAGGTCATCATACCAACACCAGCGATCGCCAGTCCATGCATAGCGATGCTGTGCGGATAACCAAGCCAAGGCTGTAATGCATACAATAAGAAGCTCAAGCACATGCCTAAAAACGCAATATACAACGACCAAAGTAATGGCTTTTGCCAGATACCGTGATGATACCACCCTATTAGACGTATGATATTAATCACTGCCACACCGAGCGCAGTAACCGTCAGCAGATATTTATTTGGATAAAATACATCAACAATAAAGAAGGCCAAGAAAAACGCTAAGCTTGCGATATCTTGTACTTTACTATTACGTAACTTAATAGGTTCTGACGTTTCTGTACCCATACCGAGACCACGTTCAATAAAGAATGGTACCACGCGTCGACCAATCGTCAGTACCAAGCCAATGATTAAATAGAATCCCAGATAAATGCCTATCTTGGTTGTGTTCATATCAGCATTGATAATACTCCAATAGCAGAGTCCATTGCCAAAAGTCAGCAGTGCCAGTTTTGCCAAGATACCCATTTGCTTATACTGCTTAACTTGCCATACCGCGCGACATATCACATATGCCATCGAGACGACAAACGCTATATCAAAAATAGCCGCTATATATAGCCACGATATACTATCACCTGTCAGCGTTATACCAAGCCCAAAGCACAACCAGCTTAGGCGCGCCAGCAACCAACAGACAAAGATACCTAGCAGTTTACAACCGTGCGGCATCATTACCCCTGTCCATGTCTTGACCGCGGTCAGTAAAAACCCTGCAACCACTGCCAAGGCGTAACCATACACCATCTCATGGCCGTGCCAGTATAACGGGTTCAAAACCTGTGCATCGATATCCGTGTGACCAGTGAACACAAACGCCCATAGCAACATCGTTACGGCAGCGAATAGCGCCGCAGCACTAAAAAATATGCGAAAGCTTAAATTGAGGATAGGATGCGGAGAGCTTGGTGGTTTGCTAGGTAATTTGATAGATTGCATAGCCGTCTTCTTAGAAGAGTATAGATGCTTTAATTATAACATTCATATTATATGAATGTTATAAATTTGCAGTACAGCTACCAAAATATTAGATATTTCTAAGTACATCAGGTTTGGGTGTCTCTGAGATTAATGTTTAAAGCAAAAAAACATAGAAAGAACCTTGGCTCATATTTAACTATAATTAAGTCACTTTCATTTACAACTGCAATGCCGCAACAACTAACGATACGACGACTATTGCCGTGACATACTTTCTCACTTTAAAATATATGTGGCTAATAATCCGCACTCGATGAAGTCCATAATCAATAACTAAAAGGCTTATAAAGCCAATCACTAGCAGCCAAATAAAACTACTGGCTGATAAGATTAAAAAGCCAAGCCAAAGGCCAAGCGCAATGACATTGCTATAGATAGGTAGCTTAATAGCCCATTCATTGTCATCAGCCAATCCTAAATGATTGCCCCACTGTGCACCTACCATAAACGATGCAATCACTAAACCATAAGCACTCAATATATCGACTACTGAACCAAGTACAGGTACGGTAACAACGTCTATCGTTAGCAAAAACGCGCAGGCTATAAACGGAATCGCACCTGCAAAAGTTAGATAAGGACTTGGCTTTTTCATTGTTTGAACCTATCTTGTAATTAGTCTAATAATAGTTGTCATCTGTTCAATGGCAGCTTTCAACGTACATTAATCGCTCTTTTGAACGTTACCTTGCCATTGACGGATAAACTCACCGTTTGGATCATATTGCTGGGCTTGCTTGGCGAGATTAAACTGTCTGCATCCTCTTGGATCAGCACCCACGCCTGCCAGATATTGCCAATTGCCCCAGTTACTAGCGACATCGTAGTCGATAAGATATTGCTCAAAGTGAGCCGCGCCGTAGCGCCAATCGAGGCCTAGCTCGTGAATGAAGCAACTTGCAACCAGTTGTCTTCCACGATTCGACATATAGCCTGTCATGCGCAGTTGGTTCATACATGCGTTTACGATAGGATACGATGTCGTACCGCTTTTCCATTGTACTAAAAGATTTCCGTCCAATTGAGTCGAAGGTGTACGTTGACTGATGCCTTTAAACCAAAACAATTTTTCCTGATGGTTCACAGCGTACCAATAAAAATACTCACGCCACAGCAGCTCGAACCATATCCAGTAGGTAGAGTCATTTGCAATCATATCGCGCTCATAACGACGTAGACGGTTCAATACTGTGTTTACAGACAGCGAGCCGTTTGCAAGCCAAGCGGAAAACTTCGTAGAATGTGTCCAGTCATCAAGTGCATTTCGAGTGGTTTTATAAGTGCTAGGTGCATCGGAGTCAAAATAAGTGTTTAAGTGTTTGAGACCGCTCGACTCACCACCTCTAAAACAAGATGGCTGCTGTGATGATTTATCAAGCCCTGCCTGATTAAACAACTGCGATTCAAAAAAGTACTCGTCCCGACTCAGCATATTGTCAGGCAATGGCGCGAGTGATTCTGGTATGGGGTCAATATTTATATCTTTTTCTGCATGCAGCAAATCATAATCAGTTTCGATTTGTTTACGAAATTGCGTAAAGCTTTTGGGCAAACTCTCTAGCGGCAACTCGTCAAATAAAGTCGCTGTTGTTTGAACATGCCATTGTATCTCTGGATATTTCGCCTGCAGAAGGTCATATACTTTGTTTTGATTATAATCTGCCGTTTGACTGATGCAGACATCTGTCACTTGCTGCTGTTCTATTAAATTACTCAACTGAGTAAAGGCATCTAATGCTTCATCGCTTTTCTGTAAATAGAGCAACCTATTACCAAGCTCCATCAGCGAAGTATTTAAATCAGCTAGACTCTCGTGTAGAAACTGCTGACGAGCTTGACCTATAGCCTCATAACGATAGGCATCATAATGGTCTTTATTGTCTAATGTATCTGTCAATGATGAAGCATAAACCAATAGCAGCTCTCCATCATTGGATATCTCAGATGCTTTTAGCAAAGTTTCGTTGTCCGCTACTCGCAAGTCATTATGAAATAATACCAATGTGACATTATTGTTCTCTAAGTTGTTCACTGTCTGATTTGACATACCCTATCCTTCTAGCTATTTAGCACTGTTTTATTATTTTTAATCTTTAAATACCATATAAGGTGTAAAAAACACTTAGCATTCAACTTTAATGCCAACCTAATACTTGTAAGGTAATGCGCTCAGCCCCACAAATAACTTATAAGCATCAACTCTCATGTGTCTGACTGCTTACACGGCTTACCTTTAGGAGAACACCATGACTCAAAATAATACTACGACTGAAGAAAATAAATCAGATGAAAAACGTAAACTTATTAATCGTTTTTTGATGAGATTGACGAAAGAACAGCCTCAAATGTATTACGCGACCACCTCTGAGATATCGCGGAGTATTCATACGATGATAAAAGAACACACCAACCGTTTGTCAGTAGAAGAGCAAGCATTGGTCAGACGCATGACTATGGAAGAGATTGAAGGGTTACTTGGCTTTCATGCCAGATAAGTGATTGTTTTTCAGATATAACGTTTCTATAAACTTCCTGATTTCACACAAAAAAAGACCGCTACCCAAGCGGTCTTTTTTATTAACTATATTGTCATTTGGAACAATTAAAATAGATAGTCACGTGGCTCATTTTGCATTGAGATCCAATGTGTTCTAGTGAACTCTTCTAGTACCCATTCACCGTTAAAGCGACCGATACCTGAATTTTTCTCACCGCCGAATGGCGTATTGCTTTCATCATTGACTGAGATGTCATTGATATGGGTCATGCCAGCTCTGATACCGCGAGCGAAACGTAGACCTTTTTGCATATCAGCAGTGAACACTGCACTAGACAGACCATACATGGAGTCATTGGCAATCGACAGTGCATCATCTTCATCTTTAGCGCGGATGATACCAACCAACGGTCCGAACACTTCATTACGTGATAAGTCCATTTCGCGAGTGACTTCGGTAAAGATATGTGGTGGTACTACTTGACCTTCAATCTCGCCACTGAGTATCATTTTCGCGCCTTCTTCCTGCGCTTTAGCGATTTTTTCTTTGAGTGATTTAACTTGTTTTTCATTGATGATTGGGCCAACAGCAGTATCTTGCTTATTAGGATCACCGACATTCAATGTTTTGACGTGCGCTAAGAAACGCTCTACAAAATCATCATATATCTCATCTTCTACAATCACTCTATTAATAGCAATACAGATCTGACCTTGGTGCAGGAATTTGCCAAAAGCAGCCGCTTTTACTGCTTGCTCGATATCAGCATCTTTTAGTACGACAAATGGGCTGTTGCCGCCTAGCTCAAGTGCCACTTGTTTGATGTATTCACCACCATTTGCCAATTCACCGATGTGTTTACCTACTGAGGTCGAACCTGTAAACGATACTAAACTTGGCGCTTTGTGCTCAACGATTGCGTCGCCTATCTCACTGCCTGAGCCAACTACGACGTTTAACAGACCTTTTGGTAGACCTGCTTCTTCAAATACTTTGGCCAATAGCAGACCACCTGTCACTGGGGTATCACTAGCAGGCTTGAGTACCACTGCGTTACCAAGGGCTAAGGCTGGCGCGATAGAGCGCTGAGTTAAATGTAGCGGAAAGTTCCATGGGCTAATGACAGCGACAACACCGATTGGCTCACGATAAATGAAGTTTTCTTTGCCAGGAGTATTCGATGGACGAATTTCACCGTGGACACGATTAGGGAAAGTTGCGGCCTCTAACGTAATAGCACGAGCTGTACTCAGCTCGACCATGGCTTTGATACGCGTACTACCGGACTCCTTAATTAGCCAATCAACAATTTCCTCTTGGCGCTGATCAAGTATGTTTACGACTTTATATAACACTGCGGCACGCTCTACTGGTGTCTTCTTGGCCCACGCTGTTTGAGCTTTGGTAGCAGCGTCATAGGCTTCGTTCAACTGATCTTTGTTCGCTTGCTGAATCTCTACGAGCGTATCGCCGTTATATGGGTTGGTATCCGTGTTAGTGCTATCATCTTTACCGGTTTGCCATTCGCCAGCGATGAACTGCAAATGGAAGTCACTGTATGCACTAGTAGTATTGGTTGACATAATCATCCTTATTTTTAATTTGTTATGTTAAGTACTGGTTTGCGGTTATTAAAATAAAATTATTAAGTCGGCGATATCTCAATGAGAAAATATCTGGCAAGTGGTAAATCTGAAATCGTTATCGAACTATCAATTAGTCATTATTAACTACAAAGACGCTTGAATCAAAAATGATCTTTAGCAATGAATACTAACGGTAACGGATAACAACAAAACCTACCTTGCTAGACGACTGGTCTAATGCTACCATAGCTTTTAATAAAACAAGACTATTTTGTCAGTGAATATTGTTGATAAAACGTAACATATATAAAAATATCCTATTACAATATGCCATCAACATGACCTTCAAATGACCGCTGACCGATTCATCTGACTATTTGATACATATACTAATACAAGCGACTACCAAAGGAGACAATCCTGTTTATGTCTAATACAGACGCAACTACACCAGATACTAAAGCTCATTTACTAGCCACTGGCTATCAATTAATTGCTAAAAAAGGTTTTACCGCTGTGGGTCTAAAACAGATTTTAGATACGGCAGGTGTGCCGAAGGGCTCTTTTTACCATTACTTTGCTTCTAAAGAAGCGTTTGGTGAAGCTATTATTAATCATTATTTTAGCTTATATAAGACTCGCCTAGATGTGATCGATTCACAAGATGTCAGTGCGCAGCAGAAGCTATATGATTATTTTCAAAACTGGTATGACACCCAGCAGAACGGCTGCGATCACGAGAAATGTTTGGTGGTTAAGCTCAGCGCAGAGGTAGCCGATATGTCAGAAACCATGCGTAAGGCACTCGATACTGGTTATCAGCAGACGACCATGTGGCTTGCTACACAGATCAAAGCTGGCTGGCTCGATGAATCTGTACCTCGCCACGATAACCTTTCAGCCGAGAGTATGGCCAAGCGTTGGTATTTTGCGTGGCTTGGTGCAAGCTTGATTGCAAAGATTAGCCAAACCAATACTCCCTTGGCAGAAATTTGGCAGATGACCACGACCCAAATGGGACGCTAATAGCCAGTCGTTCAAATTTATGACGACCACACTTCTAACGTAAATATTAAGGCACATTGAATACCCATAGATAGCAGTTATTAAAACTCTGCTTAAGTACTCAGTGTGCCTTACCCTTTTCTCTTCTCGAGCAATTTCCTCAAAGATATCTATATGTCACTTAAACAGTTATACGATAGTTTTGTAAATATCACTAGACGACTGGTCTAATTGGTGTACAATGCGCACAAATATTAAGAATGAATGTCTATACGAGCATTGCTCACCATTCATTAATTGGTATCAAACAATATCCATTTTCAAAAAAACTTAATTGAATCGTTTTTACTAATCAATTTTTATTACTAAATAGGCATTTTATGAATAACTTCCAATACTACAACCCAGTTCGTATCGTTTTTGGTGAAGGTCAAATCGAGCAATTATCAGATTTAGTCCCTACTGATGCACGTGTCCTTATTACTTATGGTGGTGGTTCAGCTCAGCGTACTGGTACGCTAGACGAAGTAAAAAACGCCTTGTCAGCAAGCGGTAACCGTACCGTGTTCGAATTTGGTGGTATTGAAGCCAACCCAGAATTCACGACGCTACTCAAGGCCGCTGACATGGTCAATGAACACAACATCGACTTCTTATTAGCAGTTGGTGGTGGTTCTGTGATTGATGGCAGTAAATTCATTGCACTAGTTTCTTCATTGACTGAAGAGGATGGCACTGTCTCACGTGATAAGGCTTGGGACGCCCTAATTGGTTATTGCAAAAATATTGATTCTGCTATCGACTTGGGTGCTGTACTGACTATTCCAGCAACAGGTTCTGAGATGAACTCAGGCGGCGTCATCAACTATAGCGAACGTCAAGCAAAACTACCATTTGGTAACCTACTTGCTTTCCCTAAATTCTCAATTCTAGATCCAGTCAAAACGCTTACTTTGCCTGAACGTCAGGTCATGAATGGTGTAGCTGATGCATTTGTTCATGTAATGGAGCAATATCTGACTTATCCAGTAAATGCAAAAGTCCAAGACGCCTTTGCTGAAAGTTTGCTTAAGATTCTTATCGACGAAGGCTTAGTCGTTAAACAAGATCCAGAAAATCTAGAAACACGTAAAAATATTATGTGGACGGCGACCATGGCATTGAATGGTCTGATCGGTACTGGTGTACCACAAGACTGGACAACTCACATGGTTGGTCATGAGCTAACATCATTACACGCTATCGATCATGCGCGTACGCTAACGATCTTATTGCCATCAGTGATGCGTGAGCTAAAAGAAAGCAAGAAAGAAAAACTGCTTCAGTATGCACGTAACGTATGGAACATCACCGATGCTGATCTAGACGACGCTGCTATCATCGAAACAGCCATTGTTTACACTGAAAATTTCTTCCGCGAGCTTGGCTTGCCAGTTAGCCTAGAAGATGCTGACTTGACTGAATCAGCGATTGATCCAATCATCAAGCAGCTTGAAGTGCATAACATGGTCAAGCTTGGTGAACATGGCACCAACGACTTAGAAGTGTCACGTCGTATCTTGCAGCGTGCTGTGACTAGCAAAGCGTCTTAATAAGCGCTATAGCAAGAACTGTCAGAAGAATTATAAGAAAAATCATGACAGTAACAATAAGTACATATCGTTATGCTATCTATAGTAGTTACTTAGTCGAGTGCTAAGTAACTACTATAATCAACGCACTATAATAATGACAATTAACAAATATAAAGGAGTCCTACAATGAGCTTCGACAAACAACAGAATCAACAAACAAACCGTCAAATTAAATTGGCTAGCCGTCCTAATGGCGAACCTACTGCTGACAATTTTGACATGGCAACCAGCGACATCCCAACGCCAAACGATAACGAGATGCTACTACGCACTGTCTACCTATCACTAGATCCATATATGCGTGGACGTATGAGTGATGCAAAAAGCTATGCAGACCCATTAGAAGTCGGTGACGTCATCATGGGTGGTACCGTGGCGCAAGTGGTCGAGTCAAATATCGATAACTTCGCAGTAGGCGACCTAGTCGTATCAAACTCAGGTTGGCAGGACTACAGCGTCAGTGATGGCGAAGGCGTCCTGAAACTGGACAAAAACATGTCAAACCCTTCTTACGGTTTAGGCGTATTAGGTATGCCAGGGTTCACTGGTTATATGGGTTTGACTGATATCGGTAAACCACAAAAAGGCGAAACCTTGGTCGTAGCAGCAGCAACTGGACCTGTAGGCGCCACTGTCGGTCAAGTGGGCAACCAGTATGGTCTGCGCACCGTTGGTGTGGCAGGCGGCAAAGAGAAATGCGACTTTGCGGTCAATGAACTAGGCTTTGATGTCTGTATCGACCACAAAGCTGATGACTTTGCTGAGCAGTTAAAAGCAGCATGTCCAGATGGTATTGACATCTACTATGAAAACGTTGGCGGCAAAGTATTTGATGCAGTGATGCCATTACTTAACGACCACGCTCGTATTCCAGTATGTGGTCTGGTATCACAGTACAATGCGACTGATTTACCTGATGGCAAAGATCGCCTAGGTATGCTGATGGGTCTTATCTTAAGTCAGCGCCTAACGGTCAGAGGTTTCATTATCTTTGAAGAGTACGGCGACCACTTCCCAAAGTTTTTAGAAACCATGAGCAAATGGCTAGAGTCAGGTGAAGTAAAAACCAAAGAGCACATTACTGATGGTCTAGATAATGCCCCAGATGCATTTGTCAGCATGTTAAATGGTGATAACTTTGGTAAAACCGTAATCAAAGTATCTGATGTTAAATAGTTATTGGTTACACATTCACTAGTTAAGTAGCCACTAACAGTTAGCATTCGTTGTGAATAACTACTTAACAACATAAATTGCTAATATTACTACTGAAAGTTGCTTACAAAGCAGGAATAATACTAACAGTCATTGATTGCATTCAGGCTAATCAAGTAAAAATAGCTAATGATGCAACATCAAACTCATGACTGTTGGCTATTATGATTGCTGTCTACATAGACACTAACAGATAAATAATAAACAAGGATAATTATGAATATTTTAATGGTACTAACTTCTCATGACCGTTTAGGTGATACTGGTAAGAAAACTGGTTTCTGGCTAGAAGAATTTGCTGCTCCTTACTATGCTTTTCTAGATGCTGGTGTCAATGTAACTTTAGCCTCTCCAGCAGGCGGCCAACCACCACTAGATCCTAGTAGTGATACAGAAGACACGCAAACCAAAGATACGACTCGTTTTAAAGATGATAAAGACGCTCAAGAGCATTTGGCTAACACCAAAAAACTTGCTGACATGAATGCTGAAGATTTTGACTCAGTATTTTATCCTGGTGGTCATGGCCCATTGTGGGACTTGGCAGTAGATAAAAACTCTATCAATCTGATTGAGACTTTCGTTAAGCAAGATAAGCCTGTTGCTTTTGTTTGTCATTCTCCTGCAGCGCTTAAAAATGTAAAAGTTGACGGCGAGTACTTGGTAAAAGGCAAAACAGTCACTGGTTTTACCAACTCTGAAGAAGACGCAGTTGGCCTAACAGATGTGGTACCGTTCTTGGTAGAAGATGCACTGAAGGCCAATGGCGGCAACTACGAAAAAGCAGCTGATTGGGAATCATTTGTTGTTGAAGATGGTTTACTGGTCACAGGTCAAAACCCTGCGTCATCAGAAGAAGCTGCTAAGCGTCTAATGGCGAAGCTTAAAGGTTAGTCAAACCCACTACGCAATAAGGTCGATACCATGATTCGCTTACATCATCTTAATCAATCACGCTCATTACGTACGCTATGGCTCTTAGAAGAGCTAGGCGTTGCTTATGAAGTGGTTAGTCATCAGCGCGATGCCAAGACTCATTTGGCACCAGATTCTCTAAAGGCTGTACATCCCCTCGGTAAGTCTCCGGTTATCGAAATGGATGGACAGATTTATGCTGAATCAGGTGCTATCACTGAGCTATTGATTGAACGATTTGCGCCAGAGCGTCTGCGCCCTGATACAGATAGCTCAGACTATGGCTATTATCTTCAGTGGATTGATTTTGCAGAAAGCTCGCTTATGTTGCCATTAATGCTTGAGTTATTTACTAACAAAGCAGGCATCAATGATAATGAGTTTTTGAACGGTTATATCGAGACAGAAAAAACCAGATTGTTTAAGTATCTGGATACATCTGTTGAAGGCAAATCGTTTATCGTGGGTGATAAGCTAAGCGGTGCCGACTTTATGCTATCGTTCGACTTGATTATTCTTGCTAAGCGTCAGAAACTTGACGCCTACCCGCATATCAAACAGTATGCTGAGAAGCTGGCTAGTCTTGATAGCTATCAGCGTGCGATGCAGCTAGAAGCAAAATATGATGAATCGATTTAGTATTTGGTATTAGTTGATACCTCGGTATTAGCCACAATACTACGTACTAGTTGATCAAACAATTATTCGATACACAAAAACAGCTCTGTATAGAGCTGTTTTTTATACGTATAGCAATTTTTGCCTGTTGTACCACTCGTCATATTGCATAAAACACTATTATATTTTTATTCAGCAGTGCCAATAAGTTACGCGGTGATGACAAAAACGCTGTAGAAGTTATGATAAAATGCGCTCTGCATTTCTTGGGCTATCTTTCCAGTTTGACTAGTATTTCTATTAGCAACTTCCCTACTTTATAAGCTATGAACTTTCATCGTACTGACCTGATTTTGTGTCTGGAATCTGTTCTATGCCATTCTATTTCCTTATACAGATTACGGTACGTCCATGAGTAATGAATATCAGTTTAAGCCCCACGAACAACCGATAATGGTGGGCTCTCCTGCCAACCCTGATCATCCTGCACGCCGTAAATTATTTTATCTACTGATTGGCATTTTCGTTGGTCTCACTGCCAGCTTCCAAAACGGTCTACTCGTCGCGAACCTTACTCAGATTCAGGGCCAACTGGGCTTAACGCCAGCTGAAGGTGGTTGGATATCTGTCAGTTACAACATGACCAACGCCTGTATCACCGTTCTGCTGTACAAAATTCGCCAACAATTTGGCATGTCACTCTTCAGTAAAGTCACCTTATTCTTTTTGTTAGCTGCCACAAGTTTACAGTGGCTGATCAGTAGTCATCTATTAGACACACTTAATATTAGAATTGAACCCTATTACCTAGAGATTGTCGCAAGGGGACTTAGCGGCATGGTCGCAAGTGGCATGACCATATTAGGGTTATTCTATTGCCTACAAGGTATGCCAACCGTCAAACGTACTAGTGGTCTGATACTGGGTTTTGGCTTGGTGCAGTTTGGTATTCCATTATCACGAATTATCTCGCCCTACCTCGCTATCGATGGTCAGCTTGAAAATTTATTTTTATTTCAACTTGGCTTAGCACTGATTTGTTTTGGGCTGATTAATATATTAGAGCTACCACCAGGCAATACAGAAAAGGTATTTGAGAAACTCGATTTTTTAAGCTTTGCTTTTTTTGCGAGCGGTTTGGCTGCACTGGCGGTTATTTTGGTGCAAGGTAGGGTTTTATGGTGGACAACGCCTTGGCTCGTCTATCCACTGATGATTGCTATTGTTGGAATTAGCATCGCTCTATGGATTGAAACTCACCGAAAAAACCCGATGTTACAAGTCCGCTGGATGCGTAGCCGTAATATTATTGCCTTTATGACTACCGGTGCAGTCATGCGGATTTTGCTATCTGAACAAAACGTTGGTGCTGCAGGTCTACTTGCCAATTTGGGTTACGGCAACGATCAGTTAGTTACTTTTTATGCTGTCATAGTGGCTGCTAGTGTGTTGGCTTTGGTGATTAGTATTTTTAGCACCAATCCGATGGATTTACGCCGTCCCGTTATTTTTGCAGTGGCACTGATTGCCTTAGGTTCTTGGATGGACGTCGGAGTGTCTATTAATTCCGCTCCTTACATGTTTTATATTAGCCAATTTTTGATTGCATTTGCCGCAGTGTATTTCATGGGACCTTTGGTTTTTGAAGGATTTTTGCGAGCTATTGCCAGTGGCCCTGCTTATATCATTAGTTTTTCGGTTATCTTTGGTATTTCCCAAACGGTTGGTGGATTGGCAGGTGCAGCCGCTATTCAGGCATTTACGACCATTCGTACGCAAGTACATTATGCAGATATGGTCGGCTCATTGAATTTGGGTGACCCTGCATTCAGCGCTCAAATTGCTGGTACTCGTAATGTGTTGTCAAACCAAACGACGGACGTCGCCCAAGCGAATGTGGCTGCAATGAGCCAAGTGTTGCAGGGGATTCAGCGCCAAGCAACTGTCTCCGCTTATAGCGATTTATTTTTTTTGATGGCCAGTTTTGCGACTTTCGTTACGATCATTTTATTGATTAATTATTTTTACAACCGTTACCACAAGCGTAATCCACTGGCTAAAGAGCTTGCGGTCATTGCAAAAATGCGTGAGCAGAAATAACTTAGCTTATTATATTAATAATGTTTCACCCCATTCGTTTATAGCCAGTCCATTTGAATATTTATTGAAAACTTAGGAGTACGTCGTGAGCCAAGAAAAACCAAATGAGCTTAATCAAACACCTCAGACGTCAACTGGCGCTCCAGCAACAGACACAACTATAGCGTCTGCCACAAGTAAAGAAGAGTCTGCTGTAACCTCTTCGGAATCAGAAACTGAGACAACAGAAGGCGATACAAAAAACAGTTCAGACAGCAATAAAACACCGATGCCACCAAAAGAGCCAATACCAGATACTACTCGCTGGTCGCCCAAAAAAAAATCCTATTTGAATTTAGGTTTATTGGTCATATTGATTGTCATTGGTGTGGCATTGATTTTGTATGCATGGAAGCTTCCACCATTTACCCCAACGGTACAACAAACCAATAATGCCTTTGTCAAAGGTCAGACGACTATCATTAGCCCGCAAGTTTCTGGCTATGTCACCAAAGTCGCGGTGCAAGACTTCGCCAATGTAAAAGCGGGCGACCTACTTATAAAAATAGACGATCGAACCTTTCAGCAGCAGCTCGAACAAGCGCAAGCGAATACAGAGGTGGCAGTCACTAACCGCTCTACTAATGAACAAGACACGCAAACCAGCCAAGCACAAATCGAAGCACGTAGAGCTGATTTGTATAGTGCCAAAATCAACGTAGAAAGCACACTTGAAGATGTAAATCGCTATCAAGGTTTAGATGCTATTGGTGCAGTATCAAAAGCAGAAGTTGCTCATATCAAGGCGCAATTAGCTCAAGCACGAGCAGGTGTACAGCAAGCAGAAGCCAATTTGCAAGCCGCCCAAGAGAACCGTGAAAAGACTAGCGGTAGTCGCTCATCGCTGGACGCAAATATCAAAAATGCTGAGGCAGGCGTCAAGCAAGCGCAAATCAATCTAGACAATACTATTATTACTGCACCTGAATCTGGCCAGCTCAGCCAAGTCAGTGTTAAGGAAGGACAGTACGTCAGTGCGGGCACTCAGCTCATGTATATCGTGCCAAAGGGCGTCTGGATTATTGCAAACTTTAAGGAAACCCAAATAGCCAGTATGGCAGTCGGCGAGCCTGCAACCATCCATGTCGATGCACTTGGCGGTGCCAAATTTACAGGTCATGTGAGTAATATCTCGCCAGCGACTGGTAGCGAGTTTAGTGCTGCTGCAGCCAACCCTGCGACAGGTAACTACATAAAAATTGCGCAACGTATTCCTGTACGCATCGACCTAGACCAAGATCAGCCTGAACTGGCACGCTTACGTCCTGGCATGTCAGTCTCAGTGGATGTCGATACTGATATTAAGTAAAATTTTAAGTAAAAAATAATACCCAATAAAATAAACAGCTAACGTAAAAAAGCCACTCTAGATACCAAAAAATGGGGTTTAGAGCGGCTTTTCTAGTTTTGTATCGTCTATAATTTCAAACGATAACAACTATGGTAATAAACGCTTGGTTGTCCAGTTTGTATGGCATTCACTGCCTTCACTATCGTCGCTACTACTCTGCGTATACGCAATTCGGTCATGCATCCGATTGGCTCGACCTTGCCAAAACTCAATGCTTTCAACCGTAATCTCATACCCACCCCAGAACTCTGGCGTTGGCACGGTAGCACTGTCAGGATGTGCATTTTGCAGCTGTTCAAACGTTTGCTGCATGACTTCACGATTGGCTACTTCACCACTTTGCGGTTGACTGACCCAAGCCCCTACTTGACTGTCATGAGGGCGTTTTTGAAAATAAGCAGCTGACTTATCCGGATCAATCTTCGCGATACTACCGCTGATACGAACTTGACGCTCAAGCTCATGCCAAAAGAATAATGCTTCGGCATTAGGATTTTCTGCTATATCCTGCCCTTTTGCGCTTTCGTAATTGGTATAAAAGATGATACCTGTCTCAGTAATCTCGCGTAGTAAAACGATGCGGACGCTAGGCTTATTATCTGCGCCGCATGTCGCTAAACTCATTGCATAAGGCTCTTGTACCTTTTGTGCTAACGCTTCATTCATCCAAGCTTTAAAAAGCTCAAATGGTGATGCTGGTACTGACTGTTGGTCAAGCTCACCTTTCTCGTATGAGAGGCGTTGGTCGGTAAAGTCCATGCTCATGGCAGTTCCTCATTTGAAAACTATAATGTTGTTATTGTAAATACCAGTTATTGTCTGAAATCATATTAGCCTAGTACCGACTTGATAAGATCAGCTAAGTCATTAGCCATGACATCGCACTCTATTTCATCATCTGATTCTACCATCACACGAATCATAGGCTCTGTGCCTGACTGACGTATCAACAGACGACCTCGACCTTCAAGCGTTGCCTGTGCCTTGTTAAAAGCAGCAACCAACACCTCATGTTTAAATGGATCTTGCATTTGAGATAAGCGTACATTGACTAGCTTTTGCGGCAGCACTTCAAAACCTTCAACAAGTTCACTTAGCGCACGCTCTCTAGCTTGCATGACTGCCAGTACTTGCAAACCAGCAATGATAGCGTCCCCTGTACGACTTTTATCTAAGCAAAGAATATGACCAGATGGCTCACCGCCCAATATCCAACCATTTGCTTCTAAATCCTGCATCACATAACGGTCACCCACCTTTGCGCGAGCAAACTGAATGCCTGCATTTTTTAGTGCCAGCTCTAACCCCATGTTGCTCATAAGCGTACCTACTACGCCTTCGGCTTTGGTTTTACCTTGGGTAGCAAGCACATATAAGATACCATCACCATCGACTAGCTTACCCGTCTCATCAACCATTACGATACGATCGCCATCACCATCTAGTGCAATACCAACATCTGCTTCGTGCTCAAGCACGGCATTTTGTAAGCTTTCAGGATGAGTAGAGCCACATTCAGCATTAATATTGATACCGTCCGGCGTATTATTGATGGCAATAACATTGGCCCCTAGCTCACGCATGACTCTAGGTGCGACGCTATAACCTGCACCGTTGGCGCAATCCACCACTACTGTCAAATGACTGAGGTCATACTGATAAGGGAAGCTACCTTTGCAAAATTCAATATAGCGACCCTTTGCATCATTAATTCGGTTGTTCTTACCTAAATTTGCAGGGTCAAGAATAGGCATCATGGCAACGTCACTATTAGTGTCATTCATAATTGCCGTCAATTTATCGTTGATTGCAGTTTGCATCTCATCAGTAAGTTTTTTGCCATCGCCTGAGAAAAACTTGATGCCATTATCATAATAAGGATTGTGCGAGGCGGAGATAACCACACCAGCATCTGCATTAAAGCTACGAGTTAAATGCGCAATCGCTGGAGTTGGTAATGGGCCAAGCATATAAACGTCAACACCAGCCGCATTAAAACCTGCTTGTAACGCCCCTTCTATCACATAGCCTGACAAACGTGTATCTTTACCAATCACCACACTTGGCTTACGCGTAGGATTTTCATTTTTTTCTATGAGAACAAGCCCTGTCACATAGCCTAATTTCAAAATAAAATCAGGTGTAATTGGTAATTCACCAAATTTCCCACGAATCCCATCAGTGCCAAAATAGCTCATTATGTGCTCCTCAAGTCAAAAAAATAAAAGGCCAAACGTATACGCAGGCAATACTGTTGTTGTAATAATCTATTTCTGTATTCTACAAAAAAAACAGCCAACAATAACAGAGCATTGTTGGCTGTTTGTATCTTAAGCTCGCTGCAGCCTTACGTCTCAGCTAACATAAATAAGATGCAATTCTATAAAAGAAAAGTATTTCACTAAACGATCTAGTTTACTCGATAGTTTGGTGCTTCTTTAGTGATTTGCACATCATGGACGTGAGATTCTTTCATACCTGCTGAAGTTACTTTAATAAATTGCGGCTTAGTGCGCATATCTTCAATCGTAGCAGAGCCAGTATAGCCCATTGATGAACGTAAGCCCCCAACCAACTGATTAACGATACCAGCAACTGGTCCTTTATAAGGAACACGGCCTTCGATACCTTCTGGTACCAGTTTCTCTACGCCGTCTTTTGCATCTTGGAAGTAGCGGTCTGAAGAACCATTTGATCCTGACATCGCACCCAAGCTACCCATACCGCGATAAGCTTTATAGTAGCGACCTTGGAACAGTTCAACTTCACCTGGCGCTTCTTCAGTACCAGCCATGAGTGAACCAACCATGATGCATGATGCACCAGCAGCGATTGCTTTTGCCATATCACCTGAGAAACGAATACCACCATCAGCAATCAATGGAATGCTGTCTTTCAAAGCGCTAGCGACATTATCAATTGCTGAGATTTGTGGTACACCGATACCTGCGATAATACGCGTAGTACAGATAGAACCAGGGCCGATACCAACTTTTACTGCATCAGCACCTGCGTCACGTAAAGCAATGGCAGCCTCACCTGTTGCGATGTTGCCACCGATTACTTGTACGTGCGGGTAGTTCTTTTTAATCCAAGAAACTTTGTCAATCACGCCTTTTGAGTGACCGTGTGCCGTATCAACGACGATAACGTCAACGTCAGCAGCAATTAATGCTTCAACGCGTGCCTGCGTGTCTGCGCCAGTACCTACAGCTGCACCAACACGTAGGCGACCTTGCTCATCTTTACAAGCATTTGGATTGTTTTCAGCTTTGGCAAAGTCATTAACCGTAATCAAACCACGTAGGCGGAAGTTATCATCAATAACGATCACTTTTTCGATGCGGTGCTCATGCAGCAACCTTTTAATGTTCTCGTTGCTTTCACCTTCGTATACAGTGACTAGCTGCTCTTTTGGCGTCATAATCTGACTAACTGGCAACGACAGATTGGTTTCAAAGCGCCAATCTCTATGAGTAACAATACCCACAACATTATCTGTACCTTTTTCGACCACAGGCACACCTGAGATATTATTGTCTTGCGTCAAACGCAGCAACTCACCAATGGTCATTTCTGGATGTACAGTAATAGGATCGACCACGGTACCCGCTTCAAACTTTTTGACACGGCGTACTTGTGTAGCCTGCTTTTCGATGTCCATGCTCTTATGCAAAATACCCATGCCACCAAGCTGTGCCATAGTAATAGCCATTTCAGACTCAGTCACAGTATCCATCGCCGCAGAGATTAGCGGAAGATTAAGTGTGATGTTTTTGGTCAAACGAGTAGACAGATCAGCAGTTTTTGGCAGAACTTCAGAATAGGCTGGTAATAATAAAACGTCATCAAAGGTTAAGGCTTCATCGATAATTCGCAACATACAGACCCCTAGTGGTGGTTATTTTGATGGGTAGGAGCTCAGGGTAAAACGGATTAATCATTACAACTGCATCCACAGTGCTGACTTATCGCTACCACTCAGTTATCCTATAAAAATAACGCCACATTATAACAAATAAGCGCCTCGCTGACACACTATATTTGTCAGATTATTTTGCACAAATGAGTCTTTATCGATAGCCATCCTATCGCAAACCATAAACAACTCAGTTTGGAAGCCCGCGAAGAGCATAGTTGTTACTGACTTCTATTCGCCTTTTGTCAAAGTAAAACGCTCGGTGGGCAAATATTTGTTTTGCTGCGTATACAGATAACCAAGCATTTGCTCTCGTATTTCACAGGCCAGCGTCCATGCCTCTATAGGCCCAATTGATGAAACAGCACCGCGTAGTTGAATGGTATTTTCAGTCACATCAACCACATACATTTCAGGTTCTGTTTTGTTATCCCAAAGCTCATTCTCTTTAACCATCGATATAAACTTCTCTCGAATAGCGTCAATATCTGCACCATAATCAATATACAAAAATACAGGACAGGTTTGATGTACTTCTGTATGCGACCAGTTTTCGACCTTTTCAGTAATCAGTTCGCGCATCGGCACGATTAATCGACGTTCATCCCATGTTTTTAAAACAGCGTAAGTGTAACGCAGGTCTTCAACCGTACTAAAATTGCCATCCATTATCACGCTATCGCCAATCCGCACTGGCTGCGTCACTGCAACCTGTACCCCAGCGATGATGTTGCCCAATATTGGCTGGGCAGCGATACCTATCACCACACCAGCAATACCAGCTGAGGTCAATAAGGTCTTGCCCAGACCTTCCATGTTGGCAAACTCACTAAGGCCTATCCAAAAACTTCCCAAAATCATTACAAAGATAAAAACCCGGCGAAATATCGATACGTAAGTACGGCGACGGCGCTCTTTATCAAAATGCTCTGCAGCCAAATTCTCAATCTGCATGTCTTGATAGCGATTAGCAAAAAAGTTAATAATGCGAATACCTAACCACATGGTACTAAATACCAACCCAATCCAGATAAGGGGACGAGTAGATGAGGCGACGGCATCTAAATAAGGAAAACCACCTGAAACCAGAGCAAAAACAAGTGAAAAACTGATTGTAAAGGTCAATGGCACCGTTAGCTTACTGATCAAATCTGCAACGCCATTGGTACTGCCAACATACATACTATATTTTTCATCATCGACATAATGGTTGATGATTTTTTCAGTGCCTTTACTGAGTAGCCAGCCCACACCCATGGTCAGCAAGAAAAATACGATAAGCGCTGAGAATTCCCATAGCGCAATCCCGAAAACATCTAGTTTTAACCAAGTGGGTAAATAACGTTCGAACTCAGCTGGGTGATACTGCTCATAGAGATTATCAATATTGCCTACTGTCTGCGCCGAAAATACCCATATAGGAGCCCCGTCGCCTACCCGTACTCGCTGTAAATAAATAGGAACGCGGCGCTCTCGATAATCAATAGAACCGAGTTGGATAGATCGTCTGGCGATACCCATTACACTACTGTTATTACCAAGTGGTGGTTCAATCAAGCCATCAGGACGATCTGGCATATCGTCGAATACATACAACTCTCTTTCAGATAGTAAAAAATCCAAACGCTTTGCGAGATCAAGCGCACGGCTGCGCTGGCTTTCCTCATCAATCAAGTTCATGTTTAGCGCATAAGCCGCCAAATCATACTGCTGCTTCATTAATGCTGACTGAAAAAACTCTAAGGCCGCAAGCGGCGTTTCTAAGTTAGGTGGCTCTGATAAAGGCGGCAATCCAGCATTCAGTTTATCAACTATATAGTAGCTCTCGCTGTATTCTCCGGTCAGTGCCGTATCGCCTTGTAGTCTACCTGCCTGCTCTACTGCGTTACGCTCAGTAGGATCAAATACCTCTTCAGTAATACCAGAAATGCTGATATTTTCATCTTTAATCGTATTGACTTGCTGAGCCGCATATTCAGCAAAGTTATCGGGCTTACTAGGCGTTTGTTTTTCTGGCTCATTCGCACTCTCTCCACTCTCACTATTTGCTGTACTGGCCGCATTAGCAGGTGCGTAGACCATACTCATAGTCACAATAAGAAAACCCATTACTACTTGTAGCATTTGACTTTTAAAACGATTTTTCTTTATATTTAATCGATGATTATCATCTGAGCGCACAATGACACAATGATTGTCCATAGGGTTGTCTTTAAGAGTGTTCATGTTTTCAAAACCATCAGTCTACAAGAGGAAAGTACAAAAAATATAACTACACTGCTTTAACCTAATTCAGTAAACAAAAAAAAGCCAGCCTGAAGCTGACTTAATTTATTATGAGATTTGTAGCCGTCATACCTATAATCGATAAATAGTCGATAAAAATTATCTTAAGCGCGGCGCCATGTTGTGCCAGCACGGCTGTCTTCTAACTCAATGCCAGCAGCTTTTAGTTGCTCACGTATTTCATCAGCACGGGCAAAGTTTTTATTGGCTTTCGCATCTCCACGTTCAATGATTAAATTATCAATAACGGCATCCGTCAGACCGTCTTCTGTTTGCTCACCCACTACTGCTTGCAAAAACTGCTGCACTGGCTGCTGTAAAATGTTTAATACCTGCGCTAATGCTTTTAGCTGCTGTGCCAATTGCCATGCGGTATCGACGTCTTCTGCTTTAATCGCTTTATTGATATCACGAGCCAATCCAAATAGTACGCTGATAGCCGTCGAGCTATTGAAGTCATCATTCATTGCTTTAATGAAGTCTTGTCCAGCTGTACTGTTGTAAGCTTCAACCACTAAGTCTTCATCAATTACGATTGACTGTCCTTTTTGCTGCTCAGCCAATTTCAACGCATTGTATAATCTACTTAAGCTATTATGCGCTTCATCTAACGCACTGTCAGAGAAATTGACTTGACTGCGATAATGGCTCGACAATAAGAAGAAACGCACTGTCTCAGGCAAATACTTTGCCATGACATCGCGAATGGTAAAAAAGTTACCCAATGACTTAGACATTTTTTCGCCATCGACATTGATAAAACCAACATGCATCCAGTTGCGTGCATACTCACAACCAGTCGCCGCTTCAGACTGCGCGATTTCGTTTTCATGATGCGGGAACTGTAAGTCATGACCACCGCCATGAATATCAAAGGTACTACCTAAGCACTTAGTCGACATCGCTGAGCATTCAATATGCCAACCTGGTCGCCCTTGCCCCCATGGAGATGCCCACTGCGGCTCATCAGGTTTTGCGGCTTTCCATAGTACAAAGTCAAATGGATTGCGCTTATCATTCTCGACCTCAACTCGCGAGCCTGCCTGCATATCGTCTAGATTGCGCTTAGATAGTTTTCCATAACCGTCAAAGCTATCAACAGCATAGTAAACATCACCGTTGTCGCCTGCGTACGCATAGTTGCCAGTGACTAACGTCTCAATCATGTCCTGCATGTCGTCGATATGGTCAGTTGCGCGTGGCTCAGCATTTGGCATCTCGCAACCAAGCGCAGTCGCGTCTTCATGCATCGCTTCAATAAAGCGCTGCGTCAATGTAGCAATCTCTTCACCATTTTCAGCGGCACGAGCAATGATCTTATCATCAATATCAGTGATATTACGTACGTAGTTCACGTCATAACCCAAGCGTGCCAACCAACGATTGGCCATATCAAAGCCGACCATTACTCGCGCATGACCAATATGACAATAGTCATAAACGGTCATGCCGCACACATACATACCAACCTGCCCTGCTTTGAGTGGTACAAATTGACGCTTGCTGCCAGTCAATGAATCATAAATGGCAAGTTGTGACATCGCATCTGCAAGTGGTGTGGTCATAGTAAAAAAGCCTTGTAACGTAAATAAAATAGAGAAATGTGAAATCTCAGCCGCCGTGTATGAATAAACCATACCAATGACTGTGAATATAAATCAAAAAACAGAGAGTTCAGACCAAAAATATCGTGATATAAAACGTAACCCATTATCTTAGCGAAAACGGGCATAAAATACTACAATGAGCGTGCAACTAGCGCTATTCAATCATAAAAAATATTGAGGATGTAAAGATGGGCAATCGTTTGAGCAAAATATATACACGTACTGGAGATGACGGCAGTACTGGTATGGCTGATGGCAGCCGCCTTAGTAAAGCGGACAATCTATTTAGTGTCATGGGTGACGTCGATGAGCTCAACTCACACATTGGCCTAGTACGCGCGCAATTAAAGCATAATGAAGGGCAATCTATAGAGAAAGAGTTTTCTGAAGCCTTGGTCATCATTCAGCACTTGTTATTCAATATAGGCGGCGAGCTTGCCATGCCAGAGTATGAAGGGGTCAATACCACTCATATTGAATGGTTGGAGCAGCAAATAGATATGATGAACACGGCATTGCCGCCGCTAAAAGACTTTATTTTGCCGACAGGTTCTATACTAGTGAGTCAATTACACGTAGCCCGTAGTGTGTGTCGCCGTGCTGAACGCCAAGCCGTGATATTGCAGCAGCAGCGTCCACAAGCGATTCGTCATACAGCAGTGAGCTTTATTAATCGCTTATCTGATTGGTTGTTTGTCGCTGCGCGCTTCTGTACGGATCCAGCAAAAGTCTCTGAGGTATTGTGGGACAGTCAAGCTTTAAAAACGTTCACTGACAATCAATAATACCGTCGACCCGTATTAATCAGCCTAAACATACAAAAAAAACCTGCAACATTACTGTTGCAGGTTTTTTTATTCAAAGATAGTAGTTAGCTCTACTAGTTAATTGCTATCGCTTATTACAATGACAAATTAATAAGTAGCGCTATCATCTTCAATGATAACCATATCGATAGTTTCATCTTTAGGTACTACTTTTGGTGTGGCAGGCTTGCTAGGCTCAGCTGCTGCTTGGTTATTTTCAGATGAACTGCTCTGACTTTCAGCAGGTTTATTAATAGTTGGCGGCGGCGTAGGTTCAATCGGACGAATCGGCTCAACTGGCGTTACAGTTCTTGGCTGACGGGTTGGTGCTGTTTGAGTATTATCATTGTTCTGTTGTGCTGCGCGGCGCTCAGCAGCACGCTGTTCATCAATTGCAGCCTTAAATACAGAACCTGCCATCACATCTGCCACGACAGTAAGCAAAGCAGGTTGACCCGCAATGCGCGTACGCACTTGACCGCCTTGAGTTCCGACGATGTACGTGAAAGCGTCATCAACAAGCATGTTGTTATTGATGCGAATATTGTCTTGCGCTAAACGCGATTGTAAGCTTGGCTGGTTATTTGCGGCTTGTACCTGACTGGCTTGATACAAATCTTCGCTTGGTAACGTCATGCTAACACTGGCTTGGCAGGTAGTCATACCGTTGTCATTGGCTTGTTGTAAGATAGCAGCGTTTTGGATGTCGATGACAACGCCATCTATTTTTTCGCTGACCACACCATTTGCTAAACTGATTTCAGCATCATTTGCATAGTTGGCAGCCAATGACTGTGCTTGTTGATTGAGCGTGTTTTTTAGAGCTGACTTGAGACGATCTTGTACCATAGGGTCATCACAAGTAACCGCAGGCGAAACGCTATTTTCAGCATCGACAGTCTCTTGTTCTGTTAGCTCTGCCTGCTCAGTAGTATCTTCTTTATCTGAGCGGTCACAGCCTGCAAGCGCCAAACCACATACCAACCCAATCCCAGCAACTTTATGCCACTTGCTCAAACTTATACTTGCTACGCTCATACTAACTCTACTCCCAATTTACAGGTTCTTACCGCCACTAACTGACAATGTTCAATATTTAAATCGCAACGCTGGCTGCTATAGACATGAAAACCACATCATTATACGGTGTTTACATCAAATGGTCATTATTGTAGCCCATGCACATACAAATAGAGTCCCTCATTGTGGAAAAAACCTGCGTTTGGTTGCAAAAA
This sequence comes from Psychrobacter sp. AOP7-B1-25, assembly GCF_052376195.1. Taxonomy (NCBI): domain Bacteria; kingdom Pseudomonadati; phylum Pseudomonadota; class Gammaproteobacteria; order Moraxellales; family Moraxellaceae; genus Psychrobacter; species Psychrobacter sp. AOP7-B1-25. The sequence goes on along the minus strand of NZ_JBQSVK010000008.1, from coordinate 37,657 downwards.
CATAACAAACATTGGCAGGTTTAGCCCTAAATGGTCGTATTCAAAAAACTACAGATTGCTTTACAGTTTTCATTAGACGTCATTAATATGACGCTATATTATTGGGCATAAAAAACATCAGTAGATGGTGCATATGATAAATTTTAGAGATACGTTGTTATTAGGACACCGAGGTGCGCGCGGTGAGGCATTAGAAAACACCTTTTCAGGCTTTCAATACTCTCAAAACCTCAAGGCAAAAGGATTAGCAGGCATAGAGTTTGATATACAGCTAAATGCGGACGGTCACTTAATCGTATTTCATGACGACGATCTAGAGCGGATGTGCGGTCGGCAATCGCGTCTTGATCAGTTAAAACTGACAGAGATTCAATGCCATCTGCAGTTTGGTCAACCTATCATGACGCTCGCAAGCATTGCGCCTGCGCTCAGTGGATTTAATGTTATTGAGCTTGAGATTAAAACGCATAGCCGTACCAATTATGCGATATTGGTTAGAGCGCTTCAGCATGCATTTATTGATACACCTATTGCTAGCTTACCCGTTGTATTGACGAGCTTCGATATAGAGTTACATAACCGTTTACAACGTCACAAATTATTATCTCGTATACCTCGTGGGCTACTTATTCGAACTCCAAAAGCATTAGCAAACGCTACTAATACAGCCTTGCAACTCGGCTGTATTCAGCTGGGTATCTATCATCCTCTTTTAACACAAGCCGTCATCAAACATAGTCACCGTTATGGATTACCAGTAAGTGCTTGGACGGTTAATGATATTCCTACCATTGAGCGCCTTATAAAATGGGAAACCGACGTTATCATTACAGATTTTCCAAGTCATCTACTGTTGCCTTGAGCCATCTATCCGTACTTTTTTGATATTTAATCGTTTTTTCGATGACTCTACTCTTTCCTACATATTTATTCTCTTTGTTACACTTTTCCTTCATGCCTGATAAGTCACTCGTATTTTTGACTGATACATTCTATAATTCATACAAGTTATTGTTATTTAGCAATATTTTTATAGTGTATAAGTGTTCACTTTATACGCTTTTTAAGGTACTATGGAGACTTAAATTAATACCGTTAGGGATATTATATGATTGCAAAAAAAGCACTTGGCTTACCGCTTAAAGGCTTACGTTTCGCTATCAAATCTGGTGATACAATCGTGAAGACTGCCAGCACTCAAGTAACGCGTTTTAAAACTCGTTTTGATGAGAAAAAAGCGCAAATGGCTCTTGATGAGCAGCCTGTTGCAAAACGCAATTATGCTAAAGCTTCTGAGCAAGCAGATCTTTCGACGAAAGAGCAAAGCATTGATATGCGTGAGTTTGAGTTTACCAAAGCACCGATTAACTGGATTCCAGCGACTATTTTGGTAGCGACGCCAATTGCTGCTGCTATCATTACACCATGGTACTTATTCACTCATGAAGTAAGCGCACCTGTCTGGGGCGTATTTGGTGCCTTTATGGTATGGACTGGTATGAGCATTACAGCAGGCTATCATCGCTTGCTTGCACACCGTGCGTACAAAGCTCATCCAATTGTAAGAAATTTTTTGTTGTTAGGTTCTACTTTAGCGGTCCAGGGCTCTGCGTTTGACTGGGTTTCAGGCCACCGTGTCCATCATCGTCATGTAGATGATCGTTTAGATGATCCGTATTCAGCGAAACGCGGATTTTGGTTCAGTCATATTGGTTGGATGCTACGTAACTACCCTAGCGGCAAGTTCGACTACAAAAATATCCCCGACTTGACTAAAGATAGAGTCTTACAGATTCAGCATAAGTACTATGGCCTGTGGGTCGTTGCTATGAACGTTGGTATGGTTGCCGCTATTGGTTGGTTGCTTGGTGATGTCTGGGGCACCTTAGTCATTGCAGGCTTATTGCGCCTAGTATTGACGCATCATTTCACATTCTTTATCAATTCATTATGCCATATGCTTGGTACTCGCCCTTATACTGATACCAATACGGCCCGTGACAACTTCTTCTTGGCTATCTTTACATGGGGTGAGGGTTATCATAACTACCATCACTTCTTCCAATACGATTATCGTAACGGTGTAAAATGGTGGCAATATGATCCAACCAAATGGTTAATTGCTGGTCTATCAAAGATTGGTCTGGCTTCTGAGCTGCGTACAGTGGATGATACAACTATCAAACATGCAGAAGTACAAATGCAGTTTAAGAAAGCTCAGCAGCAAATCGATACAGCAACAGTAGGTGGTATCGATATCCCTCATGCAATGAAGAGCTTCCAAGACCGTATTAAGTTCGAATATGATGCCTTTACACAAACTGTTGAAGAATGGCAGGCGCTTAAAGCTAAAACTATCGAGCTTAAAAAGACAGAATTTGCCGATCGTTTGCATGAAGCAGATGACAAGCTAAAGCACGACTATGCCAAGATTGAGCAAAAAATTCTTGAGCACAACAGCAACTTAAAGACTGCTTTCCGTTCTATTGGTGCAAGTGAAAAAGCAGCTTAATCAGTCTTTGATTTACTTTATAATTTTGAAGCTTCTCCATCCCCTTATCTGTCCTAGATAGGGGGGTTTTTTTGCTCATAATTTACCATTTGTGTCATTACGCCGACTTCTAATGATTTTATTATTATAGTAAATGATTAAATATATAGGACAATGCGTTGTCATCTCTAATCTAAGAACGGTGGCAATCTGGTCCTTCAAATTCGACCTATCAGAGACCGATAACTCCATTTTTGGCCAGATATTACAAGAGATGGACAGAGTGCAACGATGCCATATGAGAGCTGTGCTATAGTGACATTCTCACTTTTATATTTTAATGGAAACGGCCTGTATGCGTTATCAGAACACTTATGTCAACCTAGACACGCGCCTTTATCATGAGCAGCCACCTGTGCCACTGGACAACCCTCGTGCTGGTCACTTCAATACTAAAGTTGCTCAGCAATTAAATTGGGCAAATGATGATGAGTTGATGGCTAATTGGGTTGAGATATTAGGTGGTCAATACGTGCCAGCTGACTTTAAACCACTATCAATGGCCTATGCTGGTCACCAATTTGGACAATGGGCTGGACAATTAGGCGACGGTCGCGGTCTACTGATGGCACAAGTACTCGACAACGATGGACAGCCACAGGACTTGCATCTCAAAGGCGCTGGCTTGACGCCCTACTCACGCATGGGTGATGGGCGCGCAGTCTTACGTAGTACCATTCGCGAGTACCTGTGCGGTCATGCATTGACCCAGCTTGGCATCCCCTCGTCTAACGCTTTAGGGTTTGTAGTATCTGATACGAGAGTGCGCCGTGAGCGTATCGAAGCAGGTGCAGCGTTGATGCGTGTGGCGGACAGTCACATTCGTCTCGGTCATGTGGAGTGGATTGCTAGCTTTGCACCTGATTTACTCAGTGAATTTACCGATTATATGATTGATACCTATTACCCAGAGTGTCGCGATAATGAGCAATCTGTAGCAGCGTTTTTGACTGCTGTGGTTGAGCGTACCGCGCGAATGATTGCTGATTGGCAATTGATTGGCTTTGCCCATGGTGTGATGAATACAGACAATCTATCTATCACAGGCAGTACTTTGGATTTCGGTCCGTTTGGCTTTATGGAGCGATTCAATCCTGCATGGATTAATAATCACTCTGACCACACTGGTCGCTATGCCTATCAAAACCAGCCTGCTATTGGACATTGGAATCTAAATGTTTGGCTACCACACTTTATGCGCCTGGAAGGCGTTACTCGTGAGACGCTCGCTGACTGCCTAGCGCCTTATGAAGCAACCTTCATGCAGTACTATCAACAAGGTCTGTGCCGTAAGCTTGGCCTACTGCATCAAAAAGAGAGCCTCAGCTTAGCCTTTGAATGGTTGACGCTATTAGAAGATAACTTGCTCGATTATACCAATAGCTTCCGCGCCCTACTCGGTTTAGTCGCACAAGCAGATCATCCTTATGAGCAAAAGCTACTGACTACCATGACCACTGAGTTAAACAGTGATGCACAGCAAGTATGGCAAGACTGGTCAACACGTTATCTTGCCAGCACCGAGCAACTGCCCCTTAAGCAAGTAATCAATGATATGAAGACCAATAATCCTGTCTATGTCCTACGCAATAGTATGGCGCAACGTGCAATTACTGCCGCAGAGCAAGGTCAGTTTGAAGAAGTTGATCGAGTGTTTCGCTTATTAGCCAATCCTTATAACGTACAAGATATTGCAGTCGACTTAGATACTAATGCGCCTGCAGCTGATACACCGCAGATGCCTATTAGCTGCTCGTCTTAGCCCCTTTCAACTCTGTAATATTTTGAAACATTATGAAATTAAGGTTGATATCTAACCGCATTATTTGGCATTATCAACGAGATAAATAACGAATATCATTTTATTATATTATTCGCACAATTCTCTGTTGTTGACTAGGCAGTGAATTATCAATAGTGCTAGAATGAATATTTTAGCCAGTTTGCTTTTTTGACTTGATCTTCGATCGCCGACCATGATTCTGGTGGTCGTGAGTCGTTTAACGTCTTTGTACCTTTTAATTATTATCATTCCATGATTTTTAGAGGGTTAGACGTTATTTTTTATCACCATTTAATTTATTCCAATTTATTCCAACCATGGCAATTATTATGAATGACGATACCACTTCGAATACGGATAACCTTAGTACAGAAAAAGAGCAGTTTGAACAAGCCGCCTTACATTACCATGAGTTTCCACGCCCAGGTAAAATTTCAGTAACCCCTACTAAGCAGCTAGCCAACCAACGCGATTTAGCACTTGCATACTCTCCAGGCGTTGCTGTACCTTGTCTTGAGATCCAAAAGGATCCCAAGCTTGCTTCTAAGTACACGGCACGTAATAACTTAGTTGGTGTGATCACTAACGGTACGGCGGTACTGGGTCTAGGTAATATCGGTCCATTGGCGTCAAAACCAGTTATGGAAGGAAAAGGCGTACTATTCAAGAAGTTTGCAGGTATCGACGTTTTTGATATTGAAATTGCTCAAAATGATCCAGACAAGTTTATCGAAGCGGTTGCTTCACTTGAGCCCACCTTTGGTGGTATCAACTTAGAAGATATCAAAGCACCAGAATGTTTTAAAATCGAGCGTGAACTGCGTGAGCGTATGAACATTCCAGTATTCCATGATGATCAACATGGTACGTCAATCATCGTTGCCGCAGCGATGCTAAACGCTTTGTTGATTACTGGCAAAAAAATCGAAGAGATTAAAATTGTTTGTTCAGGTGCAGGTGCAGCAGCTATTTCTTGCTTAGATATTATTTGCGCACTTGGTGTTAATAAGAACAACATCATTGTTTCGGACTCACGCGGTATCATCAGTACTAGCCGTGAAAACCTTGATGAAACCAAACAACGTTATGCTCGTGATACCACGGCTACTTCTATCGAAGAAGTGATGGACGATGTTGATATGTTCCTAGGCTTATCAATGCCAGGTACGCTATCAGAAGATATGGTTCGCCGTATGGCAAAAGACCCTATCGTCTTTGCACTTGCTAACCCAACACCTGAAATCATGCCAGAGTTGGCACATGCGGTACGTCCAGACGTTATTATGGCAACCGGTCGTTCAGACTATCCAAACCAAGTAAACAACGCGCTATGCTTCCCGTATATTTTCCGCGGTGCATTAGACGTTGGTGCGACTACTGTCAACGAAGAAATGAAAGTCGCTTGCGTAAAAGCAATCGCTGCGATGGCACACGTTGAAGCCACGCCAACGACCAGCGCTAGAAACATTGAAAAGATGCAAAGTTTTGGGCGTGACTACCTAATCCCAGGCCCTCTAGAGCCAAACCTAATTATTGAAATTGCATCTGCTGTCGCCAAAGCAGCAATGGATTCAGGCGTTGCTACTCTGCCTATCGATGACATGCAAGTATATCGTCAGCGTCTATCAGAGTTTGTTTACAACTCAGCGTTTGTCATGAAGCCAATCTTTGCTCGTGCAAAATCTGCTCCAAAACGTATTGTTTACTGTGAAGGTGAAGACAACAATATCCTACTTGCTGTGCAAGTGGTTGTTGATGAGAAGCTGGCAGACCCTATTCTGGTTGGTCGTCCTTCGGTCATTGCAGCGAATATCGAAAAACTAGGCTTGCGTCTCAAAGATGGCGAGAATATTACCATTGTCAACGTTGATGATGATCCACGCTACAAAGACTACTGGCAGGGCTACTACGAGAAAAATAAACGCCGCGGTGTGAGTATTGAGCTTGCGCGTCGTGATGTGCGCCGTAAGACGACTTTGATTGGTTCTTTACTGGTCGAAAACGGTGCGGCTGATGGTATGGTATGTGGTACATTTGGTCATTATCAATTGCACTTAAAATATGTTGAAAGTGTCATTGGTAAAAAAGAAGATATGAACGATTTTTATGCGATGAATGCTGTACTCATGCAAGATCGTAATATTTTCATTGCGGATACTTATATCCACGAAGATCCAACTGCTGAACAATTGGCTGAAATGACAGTCTTAGCAGCTGAGCAATTACGTCGCTTTGGCATTACTCCACGTGTCGCGCTAGTGTCTCATTCTAACTTTGGTGCTTCAGATCGCGTTAGCGCTGTCAAAATGCGCAAGGTATATCAGCTACTAACAGATATGAATGTCGACTTTGAGTTCGATGGTGAGATACAAGGTGATGCCGCGCTAAATGAGAGTATTCGTCTCAATCATATGCCATCAAGCCCACTAAAAGGTGCAGCAAACCTGCTCATCCTACCAACACTCGATGCTTCAAACATCGCCTTCAACTTGCTTAAAACAGCTACTAGCAGTGCTTCTATTGGACCTATCTTATTAGGTACTAACAAGCCGGTACATATTTTGACGCCATCAGCGACAGCACGTGGTATCGTCAATATGACCGCTCTGGCCGTCACTGAAGCTCAAGACCTAGAAAACGAAAAATAGTCATATATCATACATAGTGTGACTGCACGATTAAGAAGGGCTCTGTCATCCATTGACAGAGCCCTTCTGCTATACTAAAACCAGTCAATGCAACTTATAAAGCATTGGCTGTTTTTTTGACTCATAAAAATTGAGCTGATGATATAAAACTAAATAATAAGAGGCTTCTATGCAAATTTATCTTGTGGGCGGTGCTGTACGCGATCGACTACTCAAGCGTCCTATTAAGGACAAGGACTTCGTCGTCGTTGGTGCTACGGTTGCAGAGATGATTGATGCAGGGTTTCAACAAGTTGGGGCAGACTTCCCTGTGTTTTTGCATCCGACCAGTCATGAAGAGTATGCATTAGCACGTACAGAGCGCAAGCAAGGCTCAGGCTACAAAGGTTTTAGCGTACATGCCAGTCCTGATGTTAGTCTAAAGGATGATTTGCGCCGTCGTGATTTAACGATCAATGCGATGGCAATTGAAGTTACCAGCTTAACCGATGACACTCCCATTAACGGACAAGTCATCGACTATTATGGCGGACTACAAGACTTAAAAAGCAAGACGTTGCGTCATGTGTCCACTGCTTTCAGCGAAGACCCATTACGTGTACTTCGAACAGTACGCTTCTATAGCCGTTACTACGACTTGGGCTTTACCATTGCGAATGACACTTTGGTGTTAATGCGTCAGCTAGTCGATTCAGAAGAGCTTTCTCATTTGAGTGCAGAGCGTATCTGGCAAGAATCAAGCCGTGCAACTCTGCAACTATCACCGCAAGTCTATTGGCAAAAACTATTTGAAATTGGTGCACTGACAGAGTATTTCGCGCCCTTGCATCATGCTTGGAATGATGTTCATATAAGGGAAACGGTGCAGACAGCGTTATATTTTACAGGTCAGATGCAGCTGAGTTTATCGCAGCGTTGGGCACTACTAATGACTAGCTTAATCCCATCATTATTTAATAGCGAAAACTTTGAGTCTACTTTTAACCTATCAACTGCTATAAAAAGTATTAATACTATCGGTAATAAAGCCAAAGTCCCGAAAACACATACGCAGTTCGCGACTTTATTCGTTCAACAGGCTGAAAAATTAAGCGCAATAAATAGTATAAGTGCAGCTGAAAAAATCGATCTAATCCAAACCTGCGGTGCGCATAAGGAACCTGATAAGCTCTCTCAATTACTGGTATGCAGTCATGTCTTACAACTGGCCACACAGCATCGTCAAATGATGCTCGCACTCAATAGCTTCCACGCTATCGGTATGTCCGATATTGATCCAGACCTCAAAGGTCCAGCCATTGGTGCCGCCTTACGCCAAAGTAGGATTGAACACTTGCAAGCGCAACAATGATATAGACAAGCACCCTAGAGAAAAAAGTAGTATTGCGATGAACCAAAAAACTAATGTCTGCCACGCAGAAAACACAAGTAACCAAACGCCCGTGATGCTGGTCACAGGTAGTGCTAGGCGCATTGGGGCGGCTATTGTTAAAGCGGCTCATAGTCAAGGTTACCGCGTTATCATCCATTGTCACCGTAGTGAACAAGATTCGGATAACTTAGCTAATCAGTTAAACGACATCCGTGCTAATAGTGCAAAAGTTATCGTGGCTGACTTAACGATAGTCAACGATGAGACGGCTTTAGACAGCCTTGTTAAAAATATCATAGAGTCATTTGGACAGCTTGATGTGCTGGTGCATAATGCCTCGCGGTTTTACCCTAGCCCGCTCGGTAGTATCGATCGCGCACAGTGGGATGAGTTATTTTTAACCAATGCCAAAGCCCCTTTATTACTAAGCCAAGCGTTACTGCCATATCTTAAGCAGCGACAAGGCTGTATTGTCAGTTTATTGGACATACATGCTCATGATAGGCCGTTTAGCAATTATACTGTCTATAACATGGCAAAGGCTGCTCATCGAATGATGGTGCAGTCGCTAGCGCTAGAGATGGCGCCAGAAGTGCGTGTCAACGGGGTTGCACCTGGGGTCAATATTTTACCTGACCCTACTAGCGACCAAGCTATTGATAACGAGCAACAACAAAATATCATCGATGCCATACCCATGCGGCGCATAGGCCAACCTGACGAAATTGCTCATAGTGTGCTATATCTTGTGCAGGCAAATTATGTCACTGGCGAGATCATTACAATCGATGGAGGCCGTAGTCTGACCTTAGCTGGTAGTCAGTTTTGATAAAAAATAGCATGTCAGTAAAAATATCTTTATTACTACTCATTTTCTACTTGAAAAATTAAAAAAATCAGGTATCATTGTGCGTCTAACGTTAGGGCCCATAGCTCAGTTGGTTAGAGCAGAGGACTCATAATCCTTTGGTCGTAGGTTCAAGTCCTACTGGGCCCACCAAATTCAAACCCTCACAGGTATTAACTTGTGAGAGTTTTTTGTTGTCTAAATTTCATATAAGTGTACTGAGACGATTAATTTCTTGATACTATCTTGATACTTTGACCCTTATAGTAATTAAAGTATGATAACTACTAACACTATGGTTATGTACTGCTAAAGGTACTGATATCTATATGAATGTTGTATTAACTGGATTTGCTCTACAGGTCATAATATTATTAATATTGAAGTATAAACATCCTACTTATAACGATAACGTGCTGAACGAGCATGCGCATCTAAATCTTCACGTGTTGCCAAAATGTCAGCAGCCTCAGCTAGCGGTTTGCTACCGCTTTCACTACAATAGATTAATGATGACTTCTTCTGGAAGTCATAAACACCTAACGGGGATGAGAATCTTGCCGTTCCTGATGTTGGTAACACATGATTAGGCCCTGCACAGTAGTCTCCGATAGCTTCAGGTGTATGACGACCCATAAAGATAGCACCTGCATGACGAACGTCATTAAGTAGCGCATCTGGATTGTTGACAGATAACTCTAAATGCTCAGGGGCAACACGATTTATAACGGCCATACCCTCACTACGATTTTTCACTAGCACTAATGCACCACGGTGTTGTAGAGATTCTCTGGCGATATCAGCTTTTGGCAGATCATTCAACGCCCTCTCAATCTCAATCGCCACCTCCTCAAGCTGTTTAGGACAGGTTGTCACAAAAATAGCTTGAGCCACACGATCATGTTCCGCTTGAGACAATAAGTCCATCGCTAACCAATCAGCACGGTCATCCGCTTCACCTTCCGCATAAACAAGCACCTCTGACGGCCCTGCAATCATATCAATGCCCACTTGACCAAAAACCGCACGTTTTGCAGCGGCCACGAACTTATTACCAGGACCGGTAATTTTATCCACTTGTGGAATAGTCTTTGTACCATAAGCTAATGCTGCAACTGCCTGCGCCCCGCCTACCGTGAATACTCGATCAACTTCTGCTAAGTGCGCAGCTGCTAAGACCAGTTGATTGAGCACACCTTTAGGTGCTGGCACGACCATAATCACTTCTTTAACCCCAGCAACTTTAGCAGGAATGGCATTCATCAAAACTGATGAGGGATAAGATGCTAGGCCACCTGGTACATAGATACCAACTCGATCAAGCGGTGTGACCTTTTGTCCTAGTCGATTGCCCAGCTCATCCTCATACTGCCACGTTTCTTGTACTTGATTTTGATGAAAGTCTTTTACTCTTATGGTCGCAGTGGTCAGTGCAGTCTTTGCTTCATCATCTAATGTGTCAAACGCTTCGGCCAAAGACGCTTTAGACAGCTCAAGCTCATTCATCGATTTGGCTGGATGTTGATCGAACTTTTGAGTTAATGCCAGTACCACACTATCACCATCAAGTCTGACTTGAGCAATGATGTCATCTACTGTCTTTAGTAAGTCGGCATCATTGACGGTTTCAAAAGCAAGCAAGGTAGAAAGTTGCTGCTCAAAATCTGTGTCTTGGGTACTTAACTGCCGCATAATGCTAATCCTTAATGTTTATAGTTTACTGGGTAATACAACCTTAGCTCTAAAAATCAAACCAGGCTGCTAGATTCTCTTTGCTGTCCACGTCTACTTAAATCACTGTGAGCGTAAAAGATGTAGTAACTTTTGACCTACTCTAACGAATCAATCATCAGACAACGAAAAGCCGTATTAGCAAATGCGAATACGACCTTTCTATTAACTCAAAGTAAAACTAACACTAAAGCATCAGCTTCACTTTTGGATAAACCATATTAGCAGGAGATAAGACAAAGTCTAAAGTCTCTTTATTCATTAGCTTTTCACCTAAAACAATGTCGTAAACACTGCCGCCCGTTTCTTGCGCTTTTTTAGCCACATAAGACGAAGACTCATAACCTAAATGCGGGTTTAGTGCGGTGACCAAGCCTATATTATTAAATACCTCAACACGGCAAGCCTCATTATTCATCATAAGGCCATCGATACAACGAGTTGCGAAAACCTCACAAACATTTGACAGCATGCTCATGCCCGTAAATAAATTGAATGCCATGACGGGTTCAAATACGTTCAACTGTAGCTGACCGCTTTCAGAGGCCATAGCGATAGCATTGTCTACACCCATCACATGAAAGCAAGCTTGGTTGACTACCTCAGGGATTACTGGGTTTACCTTACCTGGCATAATCGAGCTACCAGGCTGCATTTCTGGCAGACGGTATTGAGCCAGACCTGCCCGCGGACCAGACGTCTGTAAGCGCAAATCATTGGCAATTTTCGATAAGCGTGCAGCGAGTAAGCGTAAGTTGCCGGACAACGCCACATAAGGACTCGTGTCTTGCGTGGCTTCAATCAAATCTTCGGCGATATAATAAGGTCTACCTGTAAGCTCTCCTAGTGTTTGTGCACACAGCTCTGAATAGCCAACAGGTGCATTTAATCCCGTACCAATCGCTGTACCACCCATATTAATTTCGTGAAATAACACACGACTAGATTCTATACGATCCATCTCTTTTTTGATCATCGTTGCAAAAGCCTTGAACTCTTGACCAGCAGTCATAGGCACTGCATCTTGTAGGTGTGTCCGACCCATTTTTAACTCATCAGCAAGTTCAATACTTTTACTTATGAAACTGTCGTGTAGTACCTTCATTTTTTGTAACAAGCGCGTACAGTAATCATCCAAAGCGACTTTCATCGCCGTCGGATAGACATCGTTAGTCGATTGTGAAAGATTGACATCATTATTTGGATGGACGTGCTGATAGTCGCCTTTTTGATAGCCTAAGATTTCCAATGCTCTATTGGCGATGACTTCATTAGCATTCATATTGGTTGACGTGCCTGCACCGCCTTGAAACATATCAACGATAAACTGGTTATGATATTTGTTATCAATCACATCATCACAGGCAGCGACGATAGCGTCTTTAATACGTTCATCGAGTACATCAACTTTATTGTTAGCGATTGCCGCCGCCTTTTTTACGGTGGCCAGCGCTCTAATAAACGTGGAAAACTGATGCAAACGCACACCACTAACGGTGAAGTTTTCAAAAGCACGTAAAGTTTGGATGCCATAATAGGCATCAGCTGGCACGTCACGATAGCCAATTAGGTCATGCTCTTGGCGAGTAGCAGTATTCATCGGGTAAAACTCCTTTTTATAGAACCCTGACTAATGATAATGTACTTATGCTGTCATTCGTTTTGAAATGACAATCGATAGCTTTACTTGGTTAAAGAAATGTTTTCTATTTATGTCTCATCCATGTGTGACATAAATAAAAATACTTTAAAAGCGTGAAAATCGGTAAGGTGTTGGGTCAATTAAAGGTGTGTCACTCTGCATAACCTTATCGGCAGCAAGCTGACCGGCGGCAGGAGACGTACCAAATCCATGACCTGAAAATCCAGTCGCAATAGTCAAACCTGGGATTTTCTCAATACGATCTATGACAGGGTTAGAATCTGGCGTTATATCAATCACACCAGCCCATTGTGTTTCAATTTCTGCATTTTCAAAACCTGTCCAAGAGGCACGTAAATTGTCTAGGGCATTACCCGTCAACACCTCATTTGACAGTGGATTCATGGCTCGAACTTTTTCAAAGGGCGATACACTGTCCGCTTTCCATTTGCGTGCTAGACGCAAATCATCCCAAAAATATTTACCTAAGCCAATTTTTAAGAATTTGTGCTGTACTTTTAGGGCAGGCAAAAACTTTAACCCTAGCAACAAATGATCTATGGTTAATGGCGCATCTAACTTACCTCTTTGCGAAATAATATAACCGCCATCTCTATGTTTTCTGAATGAAAAATCTGGTGCGCCTACAGAGGGATCAAATTTAATATCCATTGGCTTGGTTTTCAACACCGAGCATATCGTTGGTAATGTCGGTAAACTGACACCCAAATTACCTAAGAATCTACGCGACCAAATCCCGCCCGCTAACAGTACCTCTTGGCAAAGAATCTCACCTTGTTCAGTAATAACGCCAGATACACGCCCACCTTTGGTAGCCAGCGTTCTGACAGCACAATTTTCGATGATGACAGCACCTTTGGCAATGGCAGCATTGGCAATCGCACTTGATGCCAATGTCGGCTCTGCGCGCCCATCAGATGCCGTATAAATACCGCCCGCCCATTTGCCGCGACCGTTTGGCACGAGTTGGTCAATTTGTTTGGCCGTGACCATACGTGAATCAAGATTTAATGACTGTATAGAGTTATGCCAACTCTCATACCCTGCTATTTCAGCAGGTGTTCTACCAATAAATAAAATACCAGACTGACTATACCCTACATCAGCACCTACTCTTTTGGACATCTCTGCCCATAACTTGTCAGAGGCTAGCGCCAAAGGCACATCATCAGAAAGACGATTGGTTTTTCGAATCCATCCCAAATTACGAGAGGACTGCTCACCTGCGATTCTTCCTTTTTCTAATACCACAACCGGTACATTGCGTTCAGCAAGTGTTAAGGCAGCGGTTAATCCCACAATGCCGCCACCAATGATGACCACAGTAGTAGCATGCGGCAGACTGGTCGCAGGATTGATAATCGGTTTTATGATAGGTGCCATTGGAACCGTACTCCTTATGGCTTATGATTGGCCAATATTGATGATAGCTGTTTCTGCGGTTGAGGCGCCTTTATACGCAGTCACTTCTATCTCTACTTTGTAGATATCAGAACCCAACGGTGGGCAGCTCACAGTAGTAGCAGGATCAACACCTCTAAACTTCTCTCCGACTATTTCCATAATATCCATCGTATTTTTTGGATCTTGAATGAAAACACGAGACATCACTACATCTGCTAATGACGCATCCACTGCTTTTAGCGCCCGTTCAATATTGGCAAATACCTGCAGAGTCTGTTCTTTCAAATCGTCTGGGATTTCTTTGGTTTCAGGGCAACGGCCTGCTGTGTTAGAAACAAAAATCCAATTATCCACACATACTAGACGTGAATAACTGCTGTGCTCTTCTAGTGCTGAACCTGTCTTTAATTTAGTAATTTTCGTCATTGTCACTCTCTCAGTTGAAGGTAGTTGAAACATAATTTATAACTTATCGAAAGTTATAAAGTTATAACGCTGTCAGGCTACGTACATAAGTTAATAGCCTGAAATAAATAAGCTTAGTTAAATAGCACTACTTAACATAGAACTGGGGTGTCCCATAAGTTAAGCTTTACACCAATACCTTTTTCAATCGCATTGCGATATACAACGGTCGCCCAAGCCACATCTTCGATAGGCAAACCGCCAACAGACAAGATAATAATCTCATCGTCATTTTGGCGTGCAGGTGCATCACCGCTGATAATTTTGGCTAAGTCTTCGATGTCTTCTTTTTTTATGACACCTTCATCAACCATATCCATGAATTTTACACCAATGATTGGCACATAATTGTGAGCAGGCTTATGGTCTGACTCCTCAAACCAAGCTTCGTATAATCCAGTACAATCCAAAACTTTTCTGACATCAGAGGTAGCGAGCGCATCATCAATATTACAAGCCGCTGGCATCGCCATGAATACGCCAGGCTTTAACCATTCTTTCTTAATGATGGGATACGTTGCCGCATCACCAACGACACTTGAAGCACAATAAGTCACGATATCCGAGCCACGAACTAAGTCTTCTAATTCATCGACAATTTGCACGTTGATCTGTGGATGCGCTTCAGTTACCCAGTCTATAAACTTGTTTAAACTTTTTTGGCCTCGGCCCTTAATTTTTAAGGTATCAATTTGAGGACACGTCACAACCAACGCACTTAGTGCTGTTTTAGCCATGACTCCAGGTCCTAAGATTCCTACTACTTTACTGTCTTTCTTAGCTAAGTATCTTGCACCTACACCAGAAATAGCCCCTGTACGATGCGCTGATAATAAGTTTGCTGACATCAAAGCCAACGGCGCGCCAGTGTCAGTATCATTTAGCATAAAGGTAAGAATAGAGCGTGGCAGTCCTTTACCTCTATTTTCTGTGTTTGAGCCGTACCATTTGACACCCGTCGTTTGAAAACTACCGCCTAGATAAGCAGGCATCGCCATAAAGCGTCGATCTGCTGTGTTTTTTGGCATGTTAGGAAACGGAGATTCATCAGGGAACATCATCATTGCGCCATGAGAGTCATTATTAGGGCCAGCCATACGATAGTCACCGCTGTATAGCAACTTAAACATATCGTCCATGGTGTCTACGCATTGCGCCATATCGGTCACGCCAGCTGCAATCATGTCTGGCTCTGATAAATAAACAAAATCAATCTTCGTATTGGCATATTCCGTTGTCATTTTATTCTCGCTTCCTTATTTGTCTATGTTGCTTGCTGTCATTTAATATTCACACACTACAAACCCTATAAATAGAATAAATCGGCAATAAGAAACCTAAAATCCAACTTTTTATAGGTAAGTTGAAAAGGACGTCGCGAGGTGTTAGAAGTGATGAATTGAAACGAAACAAGCAAAATCAAAGAAGCAGTTAAATCCAAGAAGATAAATTACTTTAGGAGAGACAATGCAGAAATACGTGGTCACCAATGGATTGATGCCATTCAATGAGAATAGGAGGCTTAAAAATAGCAAATAACTAAAATACAGACACTATAAAATTGAAACTTTATTAAGTCCTGTGAATATACTTATTTAGTATATGCTGGAACTCTCTTGGACCTTGTCCATTATATTGTTTAAATTGTCGAAAAAAATGTGCTTGATCTGAATAGCCACTGTCAATTGCAAGGTCGGTTAATCGCTTACAATCATTTTGCATTAACCTATCTAATACGTGCTGATATCTTAAAACTAGATTGCATGCTTTCGGAGAAAAACCATAATAATCATTGAAAGAGTTACTGACGGTTCGGGCAGAATAGCCGCTTTGATGACATAACTCGGTGATGCTGATATTACCGTGATGTTTTAGCATCAGGTTAATCAGTACATGATATAGCTTAGAAGACTGTAATAAATCCGTCTTTTGACTACAAGCTTGTTGGAATACACGGATTTGTTGTTCAAAACTTCGACAGTTAGAAAGTCTATCGACCAAAGAAGCGCCTAGTATAGAAATATCCTGTAAAGGAATGCTTTGATCAATAATATCTCCTGGTTTGATGGACAAAAAACTCGGCACTATACCAATTTGATAGCGTATACCAAAGTATGAGCAACCATGCTCGAATACCGTTTTTCCAAGCTTTCGCCAACTGCCGCAAGCCCATGCTTCAGGTTTGTCTTTATGCAATTTAAAAATAATATCAATACTGGCGTCGGGCACCACACTGACTGCATCCCCTTCTTTGTCTAAGGTAAAGCAATAAAAGTGGGCAATACCATCACGATTGATCTCTTTTTTTTGGTAGCTGTTTTGCGCATCTAATATAAAATATGGCTGAATTGGACTGATTAATTGAGTGTTCATGAGCCTCCCTGACAAATAGTAATAGGTATCAAAGGCTAGGAATGGCAACCAAAAACGATGTTGGTCACCATTCTATGAGTCATTAAAGTATATACACTACAGCAACCCAAGTGAATAGCACCATTCCTATATTGATATGTGTAAAGGTAGGAATGACACTATCTACCATATGATCATGCTGTCCGTCCGCATTCAAGCCTGCTGTGGTCCCTAGCGTAATACTAGAAGCTGGCGAGCCTGCATCGCCTAACGCTGCTGATGCCCCCAATATTGCCAAACTGGCTAGTGGTGAAAAACCGAGTAATAAGGCTAAAGGCAAATAGATAGGCGCAAGAATGGCGACAGAGGCAAATGAATCCCCAAAGCCGATGGTGATGAAGAGACCCATCAATATCATGACAGTAGCACCCATCACTTTGTTGTCACCAATATAATTCATGAAAAGTTCAATCAATGAGTTTACTTCACCAGTTGCAGTAATCACACCGGCAAAACCAGTCGCAAGTGTAATGACAACACTGATTTCTGCCATCAACGCAACACCTTGAGTAAAGACACCATCTTGCTCATTCCAACGGAAAATACGAGAAAACGATAGGATAACAAAACCGATTAACGCCCCTACTAATAATGAGTCATACATAATTTGTAAGGTTAAAGCGACACCAATCGAGATGAGCGTAATAGCAATCTGAAATTTATTGATGGGTTTTTCTGATATAACTGTAGAGGTTAATACTGGAAGGTCTTTATACTCACGGGATTTACGATATGTGATAAATACTGCGAACAACATACCGGCAATAATCCCCATCACTGGAAAGAACATCGCTTTGGGTGCCATGCTAGCTGTCGCAACAAAACCTAAGCTTGCACCAACGTCATTAGCGCTTGCTAATAATATTTGTTTTAGATACACATCACCAAAACCATATGGGATGAGTAAGTAAGCAACACTGATACAAGAGGCTAAGATACACGCAACGGCACGGCGGTCAATTTTCAACTCATTCATAATATGAATCAGTGGTGGGATGAGAATAGGAATAAAAGCGATATGTACGGGAACCAAGTTTTGTGACATCAATGCGGCGACTGCAAATATAATAAACAGTGTCCACTTAATACGTTTATGCGCGATGGATGTTTTGCTGTCCATTTTTTTGGTGATTTTAGCTGCGAATAGCTCTAATAATCCACTACGAGCCAATGCCACTGCAAAGGCACCAATCATGATATAGGTAATACCAATTTGAGCACCCGAAAGCAAATTTTCATTAAAAGCGGCTAATGAATCTCCAAAAGAAAGCCCCGATTGTAGACCACCTAATAAAGCAGCCATAATAAGGGCAATAGGAACCGGCATTTTGATTAGACAAAACGTGACCATTAATATAATGGTTAGGGCGACGGCATTGATATGAATACCAAGTAATAGTGATAAAAGATAGATCGCCACTATAATAATAAGTGTGGGCAGAGCCCGTTTTAATAGAAAATTTGGCGTGGGTGGGTTTAGAGTCATATTCATAAAATCCCTTAATATGATTAATAGCCAATGTGAAATATAAGACCAGTAGTATTAACATTTAGAAATAATTTATTCGCTCTGTGTTATGAATAAGAGCGAATAAATTATTAGCAACTTTTATTGATTGATAACATCCATGCCACCAACCAACTTAAATTTTTCTGAATATGACTTCTTTACCAAATAAAAAGTAACAACTAACCTTTATGTCAAGTACCAGCCCAAAGGTGCTTCGCTGTGATATGTTGTAATTTGTTTGGTTTCTAAATAATTATCAAGCCCCCAAGTACCCAACTCTCGCCCTATACCACTTTGCTTGTAACCACCCCAAGGCGCTTGTAGAAATAGCGGCTGTGAACAATTGACCCAGATAATACCTGCTTGCAGATTTCGAGCGACACGGTTGGCTCTATCAATGTCTTTGGAGATAACGCCAGCAGCCAAACCCAACTCCGAGTTATTAGCACTCGCAACCGCTTCTGCTTCATCTGTAAAACGTCTAAGGGCAACAACGGGCCCAAAAATCTCATCTGTCCAGATAGGATGATCTTCAGGCACATCTCCAAAAACGGTCGGCTCAATAAAATAACCTTTATCAAATCCACTGGCTCGCTTGCCGCCAGTTAAGACATTGACACCATCAGACTTACCTTTTTCAAGCGTCGTCATAATAGCGTCATACTGTTTTTTATTGACGACGGGCCCCAACTGAACCCCTTTATCCATACCATTACCAATAACAATTTTTTCAGCTTCTTGTACTAAGCGCGCTGTCAATTCATCATAGATACCGTCTTGAACTAATACTCTTGAGGTTGCAGAACAGACTTGGCCTTGGTTCCAAAAAATACCAAACATGATCCATTCAACTGCTGTTTCAATATCGACATCATCAAAAATAATCAGTGGAGATTTACCACCAAGCTCAAGGCTAATTTTCTTCACCGTATTTGCAGCCGATCGCATGATCTGCTTGCCGACTGGGCCACTACCAGTAAAAGCGACTTTGTCTACAGCAGGATGCTCGCATAAGATCGGCCCTATTTTTGAGCCATGACCAGTGACGATGTTTAATACGCCATTAGGTAACCCAACCTTTTGACAGATACGGCCAAGCTCTATAGCAGTCATTGAGGTGACTTCTGCGGGCTTTAATACCATCGTACAACCTGCGGCCAAAGCAGGAGCGACTTTCCAAGCAGCCATGTCTAGAGGAAAATTCCATGGAATAATGGCACTGACGACACCTAACGGCTCTTTACGAACTAGGCAGCTATAACCCTCACTATGAATCTCTACTTCAGACTCTTGGTTGTTATCAAAGTCTTCTGCCAGATTAGCGTAAAACTCAAAACAATCGATTACACCGTTCATATCCAACTGAGCTTCTGTAAAAGGCTTGCCGTTGTCTTGTACTTCTAACTGAGCCAAGAAATCCAAATTGTCTCTGATCTCTTTGGCAATAGCGCGCAGATACTCAGCACGTTGTGTACCTGTGAGTCCAGACCAACTACCGTTATCGAATGCTTCTCTAGCTGCTTTAATAGCTGCTTCTGCATCTTCAACAGTGGCGCTAGCAATCTCTGCAATCACACTTTCATTACTAGGGTCGATATTAGTGATAGTGGCTCCAGTTGATGGTGTCACCCATTTGCCGTCAATATAGAGTTCGTTATATGTATTCATCAATTATTCCTATAGAAATTTGGTTTGTTAGCGTATTTAGCGTCCTTAACTATACTCGTGATACTTTTTCTTGATAGCGATATGTTCAGCGATACGTCCAGCATCATGCCAAACTCCCCAAATAAAGGACGACCCCTGCCCTGACAAGAAAGGTAGACCCACGAAATAAATACCAGTTACTGAAGTAACACCGCGGTTATGCAGTGGGCGACCGACATCGTCCAACACATCAACTTCTAACCAGCTGTAGTCATACTTAAAACCGGTGGCCCAGATAACGCTAGTGATGTTATTTTCACTAAAGTCTATTGATAAAGTTGGATTATTGATAGATTCAGGTAGCTCTAAGAACTCACGAGCTTCTGGATCTTCAGGTAAGTCTAGACCATTGTCCTCAACATATTTATCTGCCACATCCAAAAGCGCCAAGTAGTTCTGTTCTGCTTCATTAACGTTGTCGAATAGATCATCGTTGAATGTTAAGGTGCCATTAGAAAATGACTTTGTTAAACCTAATAAATGAATACCGTCATGAGCTAATTTACGGAAATCAACTGTTTCTCCGCCGTTCATACCACTGACAGCAAAGCCTTTTAATGGCCCATCATTTGGTTTTTCTCTGTCCCAACCGCCTAACACACCTAACCACCAAACATTGTCACGACCTCTGTAGCGTCGTGGTGGGCGTTCATGTGCACCTACAGACAAATAGACTTTTTTTCCAGCAGCATTTAGTTCTTTTGCAATCTGCACGCCTGATGAGCCACTACCAATCACCAATACAGCACCCTCTGGTAACTGTTCAGGATTTTTATAACTATCTGAGTGGATTTGTTGCACGTTAGCAGTGGAAGGGATAATCGGTGGGATAGAAGGTACTTGGAACGCCCCTGTTGCTACCACGATACGCTTGGCTTCTAGTTCACCCTCTGAGGTAGTGACGTGATAGCCTTGTCTACCCTGTAAAGGCGTAACTTTAGTCACCGCAACACCTGTTTGAACGGGTGCGTTGATGTGTTCAGCGTATTTTTGGAAGTAATCAGCAACCTTATTATGATGAATAAACCCTTCTTGGTCATCCTCAAACAGCATGCTAGGAAAGCGATCATGCCAACAAGGTCCGTTAGCAACTAAAGAGTCCCAACGGCGAGTACGCCATGCTTCTGCAATACGATTTTTTTCTAAGACAATGTGCTCAATACCTTCTTTTGATAGGTGCTCACTCATTGCAATACCAGCTTGTCCGCCCCCAATTACTAACGTATCCGTCGTCTGCATTATTTTCTCCAGTAGATTTATGTCTAACTACATCCTATGTGAAACAACAACAATTTAAATAACTCTTTTAATAACTATTGCTTCAGGAAAACAGAATCAATAAAAGGGAATAATTGGGTGATGCTAATCAAAAAAATAGAAACCTTCTTTGGTTTACTATTTCTGAATCAGCAGTGCAAAAAATCAAAATAGATAAGGTTTCAGAGTTTACTTATACTAAATTTTCTTCATTCATCGAATTAAAGGGTACAGAACATGAAACATGAAAGGATTCGCTGCTTCAACACCAAAAAAACTTATCCCGAACAAAATATAGATAATGATCTATGTCAGGCAGTTGTGGCGAGAGGACGTACTGTTTTTCTTCGTGGTCAAATTGGTCAGAATCTTGAAACCACAGAAAGCGTTTGTCTGGCTGATGCAGCAGGACAAACAGAAAGAGCGATGTACAACATTGATATGCTATTAAAAGAAGCAGGTGGTGAATTAGAAGATATCTGCAAAATCACGATTTATATCATTGACCCGCGCTATCGTGAAGAGGTTTATCGTGTGGTTGGCAAATGGCTAAAAGGCGTATACCCTGTCTCTACAGGTATCGTAGTCACTGCGTTAGCAAGACCTGAATGGTTAGTAGAAGTAGATGCCACCGCTGTCATTCCTGACTAACGTAAACTTAAACCATCAGGTAAACATTATTGCATTTGGAGATTAACATGACTTTTTCTATTATCGCTCGCTGTAAAAAAACAGGACAAATTGGAGGTGCCGTATCATCTTCTTCACCTGCAGTTGCATCACGATGTTTGCATGGTCGCGCTGGGGTTGGCATGGTAATGAGTCAGAACATTACAGACCCTATGCTAGGTAAAAAAATTCTTGATATGTTACAGCAAGATAATACATCAGAGAAAGCGATTCAGCGTTTGGTTGAAAATGAAGAATTTATACAGTATCGCCAATTGGTTGCCTTAAATAATGAAGACAAAGGCGCGGTATTCAGTGGAGAACATACGTTAGGCGTTCATGGGCATTTTATTGGTGAAGATGTTGTTAGTGCGGGAAATTTACTCGACAATACCTCGGTACCACAAGCGATTGTTGAAACGTTTGAACAAGCTGATGGACCTCTAGCAGAGCGACTATTGGTCGCTATGAAATCTGGTTTGGCTGCTGGCGGCGAAGCTGGACCAGTCCATTCGGTTGGATTGATGGTCATGGCTAAAGACATACAGTGGCCTATCGTCGACTTGCGGATAGACTGGTCAGAGAACCCGATTGACGACCTATCGACTGCTTGGGAGGTTTACGCGCCACAAATGAATGACTACATAACAAGAGCGGTTGATCCAACGACTGCACCAAGTTACGGCGTCCCTGGCGATTTATGAATAAAATAGTGTAATACGACACATTATATTTAATAATTGCGGTACAGTGAAAGTACCCTTTTATTAAATATATGAGTATATACATGAACCGCCGAATCTCTTTACGTCAGATGGAATATTTCGTTGGTGCTGCCAAACATTGCAGCATTTTAGCCGCTTCAGAAGAATTGTATATCTCGTCGCCATCGATTTCGGCCGCTATTACTCATATTGAGCAAGAGTTAGATGTGCAGTTGTTTATTCGCCAACATGCGAAAGGTTTACAGCTAACGCCAGTAGGCGAAATACTCAAAAAAAAATGCCAAAGAATTTTAGATGAAGCGTCAGATTTGTATGATTGGGCTGCTGAGATTTCTAGTGAGGTAAAAGGCAAGCTCAAGCTAGGTTGTTATGTTGGAGCAGCCCCAACTTTATATTCTGAAGTCATACAGCATTATTCACAAACCTTTGAACAAGTTGAGATTGATTTAAGCCTAGATACACCTCGCATGCTGATGATGGCTGTACTCTCTAATAAATTGGACTTAGCACTAACCTTCGATTTAGAAATTGATGAGAAACAGGTGAATTTTCAGCCACTAGCGAGCTTGCCACCTTATGCTTTGGTGTCTGCGAACCATCCTTTAGCATCAGAGAAGTCCGTAACTCTAAAAACCCTGTCTAAACTGCCTATGGTTTTATTAGATATCCCCTACAGTTATGAGTATTTTTTATCACTTTTTGAACAGCAGGGTCTAACCCCAAATATTCATACCCAAAGTCATTATGTTGAAATTGTTAAAACAATGGTCGCCAATGAGTTGGGATACAGCATTCTCAATACTAGACCTAAAGTAAATACTGCTATGGATGGTAAAGAGCTAGTACGAATACCAATCAAGGGAAATTTGAGACCTATGAAAGTAGGTGTTATGACGCCAATCAATGCACATAACACTCTATTGGTTAAATCATTTATCCAGCACTGTCAGCGCTGTTTTGCTGATGGCAATGTCCCTGGAATGAACACCTTATAATAACAATCAACCACATTCGAATTTAGGAGATGATTTATGACACTAATAAATATAGAAAGTAGTATAGATATATTAAAAACATTGATTAGTTTTGACACCACGTCTTATAAAAGCAATTTATCTTTAATTGAAGCTGTTAAAAATCTATTCGAAAGCCACGGCATTGTTGTGGTTGTCGATTACAATGAAGAAGGCAACAAAGCCAATTTATTCGCCTCTACTGGTCCGATAGAAGAACATGGTGTCTTACTATCAGGACATACCGATGTGGTTCCTGCTAATAAAGATCACTGGAACAGTGATCCTTTCATCGCAGAAGAACGTGATGATAAAATTTATGGGCGCGGTTCGACAGATATGAAAGGCTTTATCGCCTGTATTATTAAAATAATGTGCCAAGCCAGTCAGCAGAAACTGTCTATCCCACTGCATGTATGTCTATCTTTTGATGAGGAGATTGGCTGCTTGGGCGTTAGAAATATCTTACCTAAGTTACCGGATTTAATGAAGACACCAAGGTTTTGCGTGATCGGTGAACCGACTTCTATGCAAATAGCATTAGGGCATAAAGGCAAAGCCGTGTATCAAGCGCACTGTAGTGGAGAGAATGGTCATTCTTCTATGGCACCCAATTACCGCAATGCGATTCATGTTGCCACACAAGTAGTAACATCTTTGGTAGACAGTCAGAATGAATTGGCTCGTAGCGGAAAACGTGATGAAGAGTATGATATTCCTTACACCACTATTCATGTTGGCAAAATCCAAGGTGGCACAGCGTTAAATGTGGTTTCAGACAGCTGTACCATAGATTATGAGATACGCCACATAGCAGAAGACAGTCTTGACACGATTAACGATATCATCAATACAAACTTACAAAAACAGGCTGACAGTCAGTATGCCAATATCCAATTTATGAATGCTTATCCAGGATTGAGTACCAGTCATGAACATCCTGAATTAAAGTTCTTAAAGTCATTACTGTCAGATGATACCACCGTTGGGAAAATATCTTTTGGTACAGAAGGTGGTTTGTTTTCTCAAACCTTTGACAGCCCTATTTTTGTCTGTGGTCCAGGTTCAATGGAACAAGGTCATAAACCCAATGAGTATGTAGAAATCTCTGAAATGAACAAGTGTGACTTGTTTTTAGAGAACTTATTAGAGCAATTGAAATAGCGTAAAACCCTGCCAGTAAAAATGGCAGGTGTTGCTGTTAAGATAGATTAAATAGTGGTTATATGATTCTCAGAACTTTACTTAAATTCTGAGAATCATATAACCACTGTCTCGTACTTTTATTTGGCTAAGACCGTTAGTTCTATACTAGATACTTATATTTTTGACTTGCTTTTCAGCGACTTCAATAACAGCTGCTTGATGAGGTAATACCTCTTTAGTGTAGCCAAGAGAATCACCAAAAACTTGAAAAGGGTTTTCTAAATCAAGTGTTATACCACTCAAACCTTCAATAACGCCAAGCCCCATGTAAGGTGTCGACGCTAAATCATATCCCCCTTCTTGACACATCACTAATCGCCCACCGCATAGTCGTTCAGCGGCCTCTCTGATAGATGTGGCCATAGATCTAAAACCTTGAGGGGTCAGTGCCATACGTCCGAGAGGGTCATAACAACCAGCATCTAAGCCGCTAGCCACAATAATCATATCTGGCTGAAACGCTCCAAGAGCAGGAATAATGGCTCTTTCAAAAGCAGATTCATAAGCAGCATCACCAGAACCTGGAGGTAATGGGATATTAATATTGTAACCTTCCCCCTCGCCTGCCCCATTATATAAAGCTGTGCCTGTATCTACTTCAAGAAAACTATAATGCTGATGAATGGATATCGTAAGAACAGCAGGGTCATTCCAAAATATCTCTTGGGCGCCGTTACCATGATGAACATCCCAATCGACAATGGCAATACGTTGAAATCCACCAACTTCTAATGCATGCTTAGCGGCTAACGCTACATTATTGAAAATACAAAACCCTGCACCGCTGTTGGTTTCGGCATGATGACCAGGTGGTCTTATTAGCGCATAGGCGTTATCGACCTCTCCTGAGCACACTTTTTCTACAGCGACTAGTGCGCCTCCAGCAGATAGTTTAGCGATATCGATACCACCCTGTGCAAATACAGCACCTGGACCACCTTGGCCAGCAGGCAATAAATTTTGCTCAACCAGTGAATGGTAATATGCTGTGCCATGTACGCGCAGAATTTCGCTCTCTGTGGCGATACGAGGTTCTAAGTGAGTGAGTTTTTTGAACATACCAGAATAATTAAGCAGGTTATAAAAACGGCGTTTGATGTCAGGCCTGTCAGGGTTGCCACCCGGCTCAATCTGAAAAGGAGGGAATGCTTGATTTAGGCTATCATACCAAAAATACGTTTCGTCAAAAACTATACCTGTCGTCATCACTCATTCCTTTTAAATAAAAATATTTAAACACAAAACAAATTTTCTGTTCAAACATGATTACATATGGCAATAACTATAAGGTATTACCCTTAAGTGTGTATTTTCATAAAAATTTTTGAAAGCTATTTTTTATAATCTTTTTTTAAATCATCATTAAAAAGCTTTTGACAAGCTACGAGTGGATATATAGCAACTGTGTTGTATCACTGTATGGACTAAATGCACCCTTATGGGTAATACCTACCTGTAAAACCACAGTATAGTATCTAAATAGGATGTAACAGATAGTCAACCGTACCAACTCAAGGAAGGTGCTCTATGTTCAAAGGATCTCGCCAGCTTTATCTCAATCGAGAAGTGATAGGCCCATTTGCTGCTATATATGGTGTCGGCTTTGCGCCCTTACTAATATTACCTTTTCTATTCACTGCCATAATCAATTACTTTTCTATATCTGAGGCCGAAGCTGGCATGTTAGTCAGCGTACAGCTTGGAGCTATGTGTCTCGGCTCTTTATTAATCGCCCCTATCATCCATCGTTTTCCCAAAAAATATTTCGCCTTGCTTGGTACCGCATTAGCTATTATAGGTAATCTACTTTTCATATCATCTGATAGCTTGACCACCTCTTATGGTTACCTTGCGATGTCAGGTTTAGGATATGGTTTTGCACTGGCAGCTGGCAATTCATCAGTAGCTGCATTAGGATCACGGTCGGCTGAGATATTTAATAGAGTGGTTCTTTTGGGTACTTTGTTAATGATTGTACTACTCAATGTGTTTCCACGTCTCATTATCCAATGGTCTCTTCCAGGTGCGCTTATAGGTTTAATTACCCTTCACTGTCTACTGATACCGGCACTGCTCTCAATACCATCTACAAAGATAAATTCTGGTTCCAATGAAAATGATAGGTCTCAATATAAGGTGCTATTCAAACCTTTATCAGTCTTTATTATATTAATGATGTTTTGCTATTTTATTAGAGATACGATGCTATGGGTGTTCGCTGAAAATATAGCGACCAACCGTTTAAGTATTGAGCCTGAAAGCGTCGGACTATTATTTAGCATTCATGGCGCAACCTCATTGCTCGGACCTTTATTATTGATATGGATGATGCGTAGATATGGCAAAGATAAGCTTTTACTATTAGGCGTCGTAGTCACTGGCATCATCTCTCTTGTGGTAAGTCAGACCCAAAGTGTGTTTGTATATTCGTTAATGGTTATCATCTGGTCTACTGCTCATTTTTTTACCTATAGCTGTATTATGGGAATAGCTGCTGCTGCAGATTCAAAGGGAATAGTAGCTGCGGTAGCAGGCTCCGCAGTTATGGGTGGAACAGCAGTGGCACCAGCTATTGCTGGCTATGCTATGGAAAGCGGAGGTCTAAACTTATTCACGATAAGTGTTGTCATTGCTATTCTAGCGACACTTGTTTTCGCTGGTCTGAGCATATACCTCAAAAATCGGACAAAGGCTACAAGTCGCAAGTCTGGACAAGCTCAGCTAAAACTTAAGGAGTCGTAGTGCAAGGGTATCCTTGTAGAGATACTAGGTCATGTTATACCTAACCTTATTTCAAAAATTATGGTTAGGTGCACATATACTGATAGAGTAGTTTTGGTATTATAGTTATATAAGCTTGTTGAGTCCGCATGCCTTTTAGGATGCTTGTTTTGATATAGGAAAGGACAACTCTTAATGAAGCATGATATAGAAAGAATGACATTATGGAATGATAAAGTAGGGAATCTTATCGAGGCGATAGGCATAAATAACTTTTTACATACGCTTTCTGATACTATCAAATTTTTCATACCAGATGCATCTGTTATCGTTTTTTCTGTACCTAAAAACCAACAACCTCAATGTTTGTTTGATAATTACCCTGAGTCTATTCGTAAAATAAATACTAGTGACTGGGTTTCAGGTGCTTATTTACTTGATCCATTTTATATCAAGTGCTTTGATGACTCCCCTCAAGGGGCGTATCACCTGCTAGACTTAGTTCCTGAAGGGTTTCTGACTTCTGAGTATTACCAATTATACTACTCAATGACGCAATGTAAAGATGAAGTCTGCTTTATAGCTCATATCCATAAAGACTTAAGAATTAGTCTTTCGGTCGCAAGGGTACAAGACGATCGTGGTTTTAGTACCCAAGAATTAATGTCTTTGCGTTCCCTATCCTCTATTATCCTGAACGCGTTGAATAAGCACTTCATCAAGCATCAAATAGTAGGTAGTAAAAGACAAGTCAAACTTCATAATCAACTCCAAGCTGGTATTAAGAATTTTGGTACATCTATTTTGACATTGCGTGAGCAAGATATGATTCAATATATATTGCTTGGTCACTCTTCAAAAACCATCTCAAAACAGTTAGATATCTCTTTCGATACGGTCAAGATGCATCGTAAAAATGCTTATGCCAAGCTAAATATTTCCTCTCAAGCTGAACTGTTTTCACTGGGGCTTGAGTCTATTCCCTATATAGAAATATACCCTAATAAGGACCCTCTCCAAATATTTTTATCTAAGACTTGTGACATAACGAGCAGTGCTCCCTGCTAACTCACAAAACTTAAAAGCATCATTGTATACACTACAGCTTTCATCTATCACTTCTCTGTATAAGTCCGCTAACTTAGAACACTTGGTAAAAACTTTCGACTAAAATAACTTATCCCTCTTTAATCAGAATATACTTCATACTCTCCGCTTCGACCTGTAAGTTATGCTGAAAAAATTGTATAACTGAATTTAGTCAACTGACGTTCCAAGACTAAGTTTGTTATCACTAAGAAAGTGCGAGCTACAGCATGCAATTTAAAGCAGATACTGTTAAAAAATGGCATACGAAATCAGCAAGTTGCATGTATCTACTTAACAACTAATCATAGCGTTATAAACGTCATACTCTTTAAGCTTAGCTAAGCCACATATAAAAATAGAACCACCTAGCTACTAACTTTCTTCATATACTG
Organism: Psychrobacter sp. AOP7-B1-25; assembly: GCF_052376195.1. Classification (NCBI taxonomy): domain Bacteria; kingdom Pseudomonadati; phylum Pseudomonadota; class Gammaproteobacteria; order Moraxellales; family Moraxellaceae; genus Psychrobacter; species Psychrobacter sp. AOP7-B1-25. Next base: position 8,492 of record NZ_JBQSVK010000008.1, on the reverse strand, counting down.
AACGACAAATATATTCTTTATTGCTAATCATTGAAGAGTTTTATCTGTAGACTATTATCTTTCAAAGAACAGCTAATACTACTGTTTGTGATACTCTGAATTTATTGATAAATATATCTACTTGTTGATAGGTATATTTATATTAAACTCTAAACCCTTATTACTATTGTCCTATATCCGGAAGTTACAGCTATATATTGTGTATTGTTGTTGTAAGAACAAGGACTCATAATCCCTTGGCCGCAGGTTCAAGTCCTATTGGGGCCACCAAATTCAAACCCTTACAGGCATTAGCTTGTAAGGGTTTGAATTTGCTTAAATTTCATACAGGTGTACTGATACGATTGAAGTATGATGACTACTAAAGGTTTTGATATTCATATGGATGATATATTGACTGGATTTCCGCTACGTGTAGGTAAGTAATCTAAGCGCTTTACATTGCGTAAGCGCATTAATGGAAACCTGTATTGAGCCGAAGTAGAAGAAACGCATCTTATTACGCTAACTGAAGCACGTGAAAAAGCAAGAATAATGATAACGAATATAAAAAAATGTATGCATGTTTACGATGGACTTCATGAGAACTTGAAAAAGTCTAGAGACAAGATTAATAACATACCAGCGCTGAAAGAAGCTTATGACTACTTTATCTGAAAAACTGGAATAGAATTAAACCATCTACAAAACATATTGAAGAAGAATATTTAGTGACTATCATTCCTATTGCCTAATGACAATCCAGCTATCAAACGTTTTAGTTTTGTAGAAGTTGAAATCGTAAATAATCAATCTTATTAAATAGTTAGTATGATTTTAGACATAAAAAACCCTCCCAACACTATAGTCGATCCACTATAAAGTAAATACAGCGATACGAGGTACATTTTGTGCCGCCTCTGTCTGCGTAGGCACAGCAAGCAAGAAGAATGTAACCCATATCGCGTAGTTGTACCTCTTTTATTTAGGACTGACTATATAAAATATACTCTAATCCGAAATCAAAAATCCATCGTTGCTGAAAGCATAAATGTGCGCGGCTCACCTAAAGCAAGATCATTATAATGTGCCGTTGTCCAATAGGCTTTATTCATCACGTTATCGACGCGTGCTCGAATGGTGAGAGGCGTTTGATTAATAGAAGTGATATAACGTGCGCCAAGATCGTATGTGGTGTGACCTGGTAACGACTGTATATTATCATTTTCAAGGTATTGTTTAGACACAGCATTTGCATTCGCTGTTAGTGTTAAGTTTTCTATAAAAGGCAAATCCCACTCTGCCCCAATTTTCGAGTACCACTTTGGAACACCTGCGGCTTGATTGCCTTCATTAACACCATCATTTGTTTTAGTTAACTTCGCATCAATATAGGTAATACCACCCATCAAGCGTACACTTTCAGCAGGCGACCCAAAGAACCCCCACTCTACACCTCGATTACGCTGTTCACCAGCATAAGAGAAAACATTAGTATCTGTGTCGGTATAACTATTGGGTTTTTCAATTTCGTAGAGACTAAGGCTATGAGCAAACTCGCCAAGATCCATTTTTATTCCTATTTCTTTTTGTTTGGTTTTATAAGGAGCAAATATTTCACCTGCGTTTTCTGCACTTGTTGGTGCTGTAGCGCCTTTACTTAGCCCTTCTATATAGTTCGCATACAAAGAAGCCTGATCCGTCATCTTTATAAGAAATGCCACTGACGGCGTTATAGCGCTTTCATCATACTTAGTACCTGAGAATAAGATACCTCCCGTTTGTTCTGTTTCTAGCTGCTGATACCGAGCACCTAAGGTGAGTTGATATTTATCCTGATCAAACGATAAAGTATCTGCAATTCCGTAGCTAGTTAAACTTGTGTCAGTCGTCAATAACAGCGGTACGTCAAAATTTAGGCTAGGAGTTTCCCATACTGGATTATAAATATTAGTGTCATATGTATAAGTGGCGTCAAAGTACTTAGCATTTAAATTGTACTCTTCATTGTAACGGGTAACATTCGACGCAAGCTGATGCTCAATAGCTCCTGTCGAAAAATTGCTGTTCAGCCCTACTTCCATAGAGACTCTTTCATTATCATCAGCAACGTATCCAATCGTCGTATTTATATCTCCGTCAGAATTATATACCTGCGCTTTTGCTGCACTGAGTCCTTTAAACTCCATTTTATTAGCACCTAAGGCGGCATAGACAGTCGTTTGACCAGTCACATCGAACTCACCGCGTGTGATTGCGCCTTTTGTTTTAGTATCATAAAAAGCCCAACTTGGGTTCAATAACGTATCTGGATCTGGTGCACTAGGAATATCAACTCCTGATGCTACCGTGATACCTCGAGTCGGCCCATCGACATGTTCTGTCGTAGCATAAAGGTCAGCTGAAATTCGCGTACGTTCGCCTTTCCAGTCTAATGCAAGAGAGCCTACTTTAGCCTCTTTATCTTGGTCATTAACCGCACTTTCACCATCTCTATAAGCACCGTTTACCCGAACACCAAACTGCTTATCTTCACCGAATCGGCGACCGATATCCAGGCTCCCACCAAGCTGTGAGTCTGATATGTACTTAGTTGTCAATCGAGTGAGTGGTTCATCATCTGCTCGCTTAGTCACTAGATTCACAGAGCCTCCTACGGAGCCGTTAGGTGACATGCCATTAAGCATCGCTGATGGACCTTTCAACACCTCAACACGCTCAAACATCTCAGGTGAACTACGGTAATAAGGTGCCATACCAGACAATCCATTCACTGTCACATCGTTACTATTCGAAGCAAAACCACGGATAGAATAGCTTTCAAGGTTTTGCCCACCTGCACCACTGGTATAAACAGATGGATCTGTTGCTGTAATAATCTCACTGATATCTGCGGATTGCTGATCCTCAATAAATTTCTCAGTATAACTAATGGCACTAAATGGCGTCTCTAAAAAGTCCTTATTTCCCAAAAACCCAGCATGGTTGGTATAGGTTACTTGCCCTCCAGAATAGGTTTGATTATCGTTGCCTTCAGCCACTACTGTTATCGCTGGTAGTGTAGCAGTTGGTATTTCTTGGTTTCTTCCTGAATCTCTACTTTGCTGTTCGATCTCTAGCTCATTAACTTGCTGGCTGCTGGTCAGGTTGCTACCTTCCTGTGCATAGGCCGATGGCACGCAGATAAATACTGTCCCAGCAGCTATACCTAAAGACATCGCAAGCTTTGCCGATATAATATGATTAAGAGCGAAAGACGGTTTAGTCTGTGTCGTCCATCGTTTAACACTACTTTTATGATTTAGCTGCTGAAGTTGATACATAAAAACATCCTCTTATTTTAGTAAGGTACAAATACGAATAAAAACACAAATGATAATCATTAATAATTTTGGATAAAAAAATATCCTATTTTTCATTTAATTATTTACTGGCTCTACGTTCAAAACCTCTTTCGTCTTAGAATACATCTATGAAATTGACGGATAACCTTTGAGGACATCGTCCATGATGATGTTTAATGAGGTTGGACTAGCTGCTGCTATATACCACACGTCTGCATCAACAAAAACGACATGACCATTTTTCCATGCTTTTGTTTGACGTAATAAAGGATTGCTAATGTCATCAGGGCTTATAACAGAGCGGCGCTCCATAACAGCGGTACGGTCCACAATATAAATAATATCTGGATCTGCCTGCTGTATGAACTCGCTAGAAATAGGCTGCCCATGTAGGCTAGTTTCTACCACGGTACTTGCAGGTTTAACACCCAAATCATTAAAGATAAAACCATAGCGTGACTGCACACCAAAATTGCTAAAAGCGCCGTTGTTATGTAAAACAACCAATGCTTTTTCTGGACGGTTTTTTGTGAAGTCCTGAATCTCTTTGACTCTTGTATCTAATTGCATGGCCTTATCTTCCGCCAGCGCTTCCTTATCAAAAATATGACCCAGTGTTAACAGGTGATTTTTGACATTGGCTATATGTTGCTGATGGCTGTTCTTAAAATTCACATCAAAATGTAGGGTTGGTGCAATCTCTGACAGCTCTTGATAATGAGCGGCATGAAGTGGCGTCATCAAAATAAGATCAGGGTGCAGTGCATGGATATGTTCCATATTCGGTTGCACAATAGCGCCTAAATCTTCTACGCTAGCATCATCTTTATACTGAGCAAGAAAGTGAGGTACATAATCTTTCACCATGCCTGCAATTGGTACATCAAGCTGATCTAAAAAATCCGCTTCGTTCATATCCAGTACAGCGACACGTTGCGGGCGATTTGTAATAATAGTCGTGCCCATCTCATGCTCGACGATGATAGGTGTTTCTAGTGCTTGTACCGTCTGCACAGATTGCGTAGATGATTTTTCACATCCTTGCAGTGGAATAGCTACCGAAATAGCCACTACACAGACCCAAAAGCTTTTTTTCAAACTCATACTCTTACCCCTGATAAATTGAAGTAGTTGCACAAGCAACCACGTTCATTACGAATAATTTCAAAATCAAGATCGTATAGCTCACTTAAATTGGTTTCTGTCACAACCTGTGCAGAAGTCCCACTAAAGCTAAGTGCACCATTTTTTAGAGCTACGATATGATCTGAATAATTGACCGCAAAATTGATATCGTGAATCACCAAAATCACCGTGCGTTCCTGTTCATCACATAAACGACGTAAGGCTTGCATGATCTGCACAGCATGTTTCATATCTAGATTGTTCAAAGGCTCATCTAATAACAACACGTCCGTTTGTTGCGCAATAGTCATCGCCAAAAAAGCCATTTGACGCTGACCACCACTCAATTCATCTAAATAAGAGTGACGTAAAGACTCTAACGCTAAAAAATCAATCGCCTCATCAATGACTCGGCGATCCTCTATCGTCAAAGAACCACGACTGTACGGAAAACGTCCAAAAGAGATCAGCTCCTCCACTGTCAATCGTAAATTAAAGCCCGGCGACTGCCGCAGTGTGGCCACATGATGAGCATATTCAGAAGTGCGCATTTCACTGATTTTTCGACCATTAAGTGATACATAGCCACTACTGGGCTCTAATAGCCTAGCCATCATCATCAATAAAGTAGACTTACCTGCACCGTTAGGACCTATCAATGAGGTGACACGCCCTTTTGGAAACGCTAGAGAGACATCTGATAGCACGGATTTTTTGCCATAACTTTTATGGAGGTTACTAACGGTAATCATGTAATCCCTCTAGTACGAACAGTCAATGCTAGAAAATAGATACCACACACTAGATTGACAAGAATACTGACACTGGTTTTATAGTTGAAAACATGCTCAACAAAAATTTGAGCCACTAAAAATACAGCTATAGAGACCGCACAACCTATAGGTAATGTGACTTTATGCTTACTACTTCCTGCAAGCGCATAAGCTATATTGGCAATAAACACACCCATAAATGCCGTGGGACCAATCAAGCTCGTTGATACAGCGACGAGAATGGCAATCAAAGCCAAATATAACTTGACGTATTTAGTATGGTTGATACCAAGTGACATCGATTGCTCACGACCGAGAGCCATTACATCTAATACAGGTAACGTCTTACGACTCAACCATAACACCGTTGCTACTGCTAGTACGCCACACCAAACCGTTTCAGGATTGGCTCTATTAAAAGAGGTATAGCTTAACCCTTGAAAAACCGAAAACTCACCTGGACTGATACGAAGTTGAATAAACTGTGTGACCGTACCAATGACCATTGTCAAAACCAGACCAAATAGCAGAAGCATAAAGACATCGCTTTTGCATCGAGGTAACAGCAAATGATGCAGTGCCCACGAATACACCAGCATCAACATGATGGATACGATGAAATTACCACTGACGCCTAACATCAGTAGCCCGTTCGTACCCATAACCAGAAGCAACAGCGCTTGCCATAGCAGATAAACAGCCTCATACCCCATAATTGAAGGCGACAAAATACGGTTGCCTACAATGGTTTGAAAGACAATGGACGAAACAGCTAAACAGACACTACCAAGTACAATAGTTACTAGACGCATGAAGCGTTTCGGAATCAAATAATCAAAATCTAAACCTGAGCCTATCAGTAAAAAAATAATTGCTAAAATGAGAATAAGTAGAAGCATAGTCCACATTTTTACCGCTTGACTCATCTGACACCCCTCATAATCAACATGAGGAAAATCACACCGCCCACCCCACCAGCAGTAAGCCCAATAGGGACCTCGAAAGGATAAATAATGACTCGCCCAAAAATATCACAAATAAGAAGCAAACAAGCACCGGCCAGTGCAACGACAGGTAATGTTCGTGATAAATTCTCTCCATATTTCAAAGCGACTAAATTAGGAATAACAAGGCCAACAAAAGGTATCGCGCCGATAGTAATAACCGATGCCGCGACGGTCACCGACACTAAAATAAGCCCCAATGTGGCTGTCGCAGCATAACGCAATCCCAAACTGGCCGCCATTTCCTCACCCATGCCCATTACCGTGAAACGATGCGCATAAAAATAAGCCAATACAATGATGGGTAAAATAATATAAATAAGCTCATATTGACCTTGTACAACCCTTGAAAAATCTCCTAACAACCAGCCTTGCATACTTTGTAAAATATTATGCTGATAGGCGTAAAACTCAGCTATCGAACTCAGTACACTGCCATACATCAACCCAAGTACAGGAATTAGTACAGAGTTTTTGAAAGTAATACGACTAATGATAAAAATGAAGAGCAGGCTCGCTGCAAAACAAAAGAGCATGGAAAATAGCATTTTATAGCTGGTGCTAGCACTAGGAAGTAGCGTTAGTGAGACTAAAATACCAAGCTTGGCTGCATCCAAACCACCTGATGTGGCAGGTTCGACGAACTTATTGCGCACAATGTGTTGTAAAATAACGCCACTGACAGACAACCCTACCCCTGTCAGTATTAGAGCAATAAGCCGTGGTATACGGCTCGCCGTTAAAGTTAACCACGCATCGCTTGAAAAATTAAAGAGCGCTACAATTGACACCTGCTTTGAGCCCAGCATTAGAGAAGCAGCACAGAGCAAAATGAGTAACAAAAATAGTGAGCGCATTATTGAAACTCTTCTAACTTATATAAATACGAATGACTTTTTACTCTGCGAAATACCATCACAAGTCTATAAAATGATTTGCTAGGAATTTTTTCATTAAAGTATAAATGAGAGTCAATCATACTATGCTTGTTTGAATAGATACGTTGAATATAGGGTGAAACTGGGAAATTGTACGGTGAATAAGGGAACTTATTCAGAATAGCATCTAACCATTTTCTAAAGTTAAAAAGTTAGATAAACTCAAACACAGCTTGAGATTGGCGTAAATTACTCACCTTTAATCAAGGCTTATTTAGCGTGTTTTAGAGAATAGTAGCAGCTTGACATAAATAGTCTGACTAGATAAGTTGTGTGGGTGTGACGCCATAAAATTTGGCGAATGCTTTGCTGAAATTACTAGGATCATGATAGCCAACATACCATGCCGTCTCTTGAACACTTTTATATTCATCTAACAATAAACGCATTGCTTCCTGCATACGTAATTCACGAATAAAGCAGCCTATTGTTCTGCCCGTTTGTTGTTTGAACTGTTGTTTTAGATAGCATTCGTTTATACCCACTCGTTGAGCCAGCAAGGAGATTGTTAGCTTATGCTGGTACTCTTGGCGAATAATATCAACGGCGTGATCAATTGGACTTTTTTGGTTTATTAGTCGGCCAGATTTGTCCTGAATACCAAGCATATCTTGACAGAGAAGCAGCGCTTGACTCTCTAAAATCAGGCGATCACTTAAAGTGTAGCAAGGCAGTGAGAGAATATAAGCTGCGCGAGCAAGTAGCCTTGACTGGTTTGATAAACGAACTTGAATCATTTCAGGGTCTTGATCGTCAGTTGGCAATAACCAAGCCGGCAAATCGAAGCTTTCTGCCCAACGTGACAGTAGCTCTTGATTAAAATCGATTGATACCACATGGCTATTTATGGATGGTTTCTGCAAATACTCAGTATCGGTAGTAGAGTTTATATCACCAAAATCTCCTGATCGTCGCCAAATTTGCTGCGAGCGAATGTATGTATCGGTAGGTAAATTACTAGCATGTAAAGTATAGTTCGCATCTACAATCAAATGCATGCCAACATCACAAGAAAATGGTGCAGCGGGTTCAACCACAGGTTGCTGATCAGTGATGCAGTTTCGACCAAGCACAATACCGTTATGCAAGCTCAGCAAGTCACCGTAACCAGAGCTACCATCGTAAATTGGACGTTTAATCAAATAATCAGAATCAGGGCGATCAAAATTCCAATATTTGGTCTGATAGTGGTCATAAAATGTGTTCAAGTCTGCCATAAAAATATAATCACGATGCTTTAGTATGTGGTTTAAGTGAGTAGAGAATAGACGTTTTATTACATATCCAGATAAAACAGGTTTACTTGAATGAGTAGTTAGTTATTAACTA
>NZ_JBQSVK010000007.1:0-152157 GCF_052376195.1 Psychrobacter sp. AOP7-B1-25 | reverse complement strand
TAATAAAGTCAACGATTTGTTAGGCCGAATGACGTATCAATCACTATTCGTCAGTCAGGATGACTGATACCAAGGAGATCCACATGGCACATCTACCAGCCCACGCTTGAGCTATGCTGAAAAAAACTGTAGAACCAACCTTGGTAAACTAACGACTCAATGAGCAGTTTATTATGAATAAGAAAATCAGAACCTATAGTGGAGCATTCAAAGCTGAAGCCGTTAAAAAGATAGCAGATAATAATGAGGGATTGGATAAAGTGCTGATTAGATATTATGATAGATGTAGCCAGTATGATGGTGACACGTAGAATCAACTCATCAAATAGTTTGGCTTACATAGATCCTATAACTTGAGATTGAAAGAGGTGATCAACTATACAAAATAATGTACCAATTCTGAGTACAACTAGATTAAACTCCAAAAAGGATTTTATACATAATTGATAAAGTAGACTCAGTTAATATTTACCAGAGTGACAAGTGCAACTACTTAGAGTTGACACGTATATCACATTTGAACAGCTATCAACTAAACTGATTAATTGTCCATGATATAAACATAAATCCATAAACTTATCATCGGGTACTGATTATAGACTTTATTTAACATAATATACATTATACGAAAACAAACCAGCGGTTTTGATAGTTGAGCATAAAGCCATTTATAGCATTTTATTTTTATACCTTAACTCAAATTTAATCTTAGTTATAGATCTCTACTAGCGACAATTATTAAGTAAATGCTCACGCAAAGTTTTGTCGTTCTGATCTAAAATTACATCTGATACTCGGCAATCAATATTATCAATATTATTTTTATCACGATCATCACATGATAACTCATAATAAATATCGCCACCTTGTGCCAAGTTAACCCAAACCAAACCTTGCTCAGTTATTGAAAACTTTTTATCTTGCGTATAGTCAGGATCTTGCGAGTTCCAAAGTACATCGTAATCTATATTGCAGGACGTCTGAGTTTTATCAAAATACGCTTGTTCAAGTTGCATGGTCGCTTGTAAGTCAGCACCTGCATATTTTTGCAGTACTATAGGATTACTCATACCTTGATCATCAATATCCTGTTGGTACATTTTTGTGATGGTCGCAATCTTTATATCAGCCATATTGCTTTGTTTCTGATCTGCTTTTGATACATCCGCTATAGCGTTACCGATAGTCATCAGTTTTATCGTCAATAGTAATATCAGCGATTTATATGTTGGCATCTTATTCTCTGCGAGCTTTTATCCTATAAGTGTTATGGTCTATTACATCATACCTATATTAGGACTTTGCTATATTATCGTATTATTCAGGCTAACTTGCCCAAATATCGATTACATAGCGCTTTTATGGTATTTTCTTATATCTGCGCGTAACCATTTATAGTGACATATTTTTCGCTAATAACCGTGCTAAGGATCATTTTATGATGACATTGCCTGTTTTTTTGAAGAAAAAATCTACGACATTAGCTTCTAGCAGCCTTGTTTTATTCGCTCTGGCTGCTACGGGTTGTCAGTCTACCCCTGAATCCAGTGAAGCTATTGTATCTCAACCAACCAGCAGTTCATCAACATCTAGTAATACTGATATCAGTCAGCAAATCCTTAGACAGCAAGCGTTACACATTCAGCAAGCACTGGCCAATGGCGACTATGCCAGTATTACCAACGACATTCATCCTACACGCGGCGTTCGTTTTTCGATGTATGCTTATGTACGGCCTGAGACAGATAAAGTTTTTAGTCGAGATCAATTTACACAATACTTACAGCAGTCAAATATTCAATTTACTTGGGGCGAAAAAGACGGCACAGGTGATCCATTAGTCATGCCATTACCTACTTATTTGGATACTTGGGTCAATGCGAGCGTATTTAATGATAATTCTACGATAAGCTTTAATAACAGCCAATCTATAGGCAATAGTATCAATAACTTAAATAAAATATATAAAAATTCTGATTTTGTTGAGTTTTATAGTAACGGTAGCGAAGAATATGATGGAATGGATTGGCGTGCGATACGTTTAGTATTTGATGAATATCAAGGTAAACATTATCTCGTAGCAATCATTAACGACCAATGGACGATTTAGAGCGTATAAAAGTGATTAACTGACAAGTTTGTAAGCTGGTTTTTAACGGGCAGCCTGCTCTATCTGATTGTAAATACAGTATATATTCAAATATAATTATATATTTTGCAACTTGTTTTTTATATCAGGTTGCATGGTTTTTGATACGGCTGTTGATATGGTTTTTAATAATAATATTGTGTATCAGCCCTCTAACGACAACATATTCATAATCAATTTGATCAAAGTTTCTTTTTGACTAGGGTCAGATTCCGCGACCAGTAAAGTTAATGCTGCAAGCCCGGTATTATTAATGACCATGTCACCTTTGTCATTTAACAGTCGATGGTTACGGTGTAAAAAATCTACGAACAAAAAAGCACCGCTGCGTTTATTACCATCAGTAAAGGGATGGTTTTTTACCATAAAATACAGTAGATGTGCCGCTTTACTCTCGATAGTCGGATACGCAGGCTCACCAAAGACCGTTTGCTCCAAGTTGCCCAATACGCTGTCCAAGCCATCACCACGAGGCTTAGCGAATAATTCAGTCGCCTCACCTCTATTTATCAGCTGCGCTTTCAAATTTGTCAGCGCTGCCATCGCCTCAGTCGTACTGGGTAGTATGCCACCATCTTGTCCTACAGGACTATCGAGCAAACCTTCATCATAGCGCTGTAACCATAAAAACGTCTGCGTATAACGACTGATAATCTCAACCAGTCCACGTCCTTCATCAGTTTTAAGCTCGGGGCTTTGCGCAGTTTTATTGATTAAATTTAACGCTTGTTGTAGCTCGCTTGAGTTTTTATCGAAGCGCTGTTGATTGAGCGTATAACCTTGTACCAAGTACTCACGCAGACGCTGCGTTGCCCAACGTCTAAACTGCACGCCCTGAGGAGATTTGATGCGATAGCCTACTGATATAACCACATCTAGGTCATAAAAGGTTACTGGACGATCTGAATTTGCAATATGCATTTTTTGCATATTGCTTTTTTCAACGATTTATTCATCGTTTATGGCGTTATTAATATGGCGAGAAATCACTGATTGATCACGGCCAAACAACTCAGTCATTTGTGCTTGTGACAGCCAAACTGTCTCTTGCTCAAAGCGCACATCTACTTGCGCCTTTCCATCAGCACTTTCATAGATCTCTACTGTTGCCATGTCGTCATTTATCGCGTTAATCACCGCAGCTTCCCAATTCTAATATACTTATGCTGTCTTAAATACAGCTTACTTTCACCATCTCTATAAGTATCACTCATAACGGTGTCTGACGAAAGAACTTTACCATAATGTCATAAATATCTGGATAAGCATCTACCAGTTTTTGTGGCGTTTCAAAAAACACCTCGCTGAGAACAGCAAAAAACTCCGCAGGATTGGTTGCACCATAGCGGTCTAAACCCGATTTGCGATGTGTTTGAAAGTCTTCGAAATCGCGGCTCATGATCTGTGTCCAGTTTTCAGGATTCATATTAGGTTGCATCGGCGGAAAGCCGTTGGCACGACCATTCATCATATCAAGCTTATGGACAAACTCATGAATGACGACATTGTGCCCATCACGCTCACCTGAGTGCTTGGCATCTTTCCATGAAAGAACAACAGGCCCTCGCAACCATGCTTCCCCACTACGGTGTTGACTGCCTTCGTGGACGATACCAAACTCATCTACCGTGGTGCTGTCACTTTTGTACGAGCCGAGATAAATAATAATCGATGACCAGCCAGCATACCACTCAAGGCCTAAGTTTAAGATCGGCAAACACGCTTGCAGTGCAATCGATTGTCTGACAGCATCGGTAATCTCAAAACCTTGTGCACCAGTGATGGATTTATCAGCCAAAAATAGCGTTGCTAAATCAAACAGATGTGACATTTCATCGGTATTTAATCGATCCAATATGACGATACGTTTGGCTGCCTGTTGCCAATCAGCCTGAGTAAATTCACTATTGTCCAGTATACGCTGCTCCTGCCAGTCTTTTATGATGCCAAACATACCTTTATCTCCTCGAGTCTTATATCTCACGACATTGAAATAACTCAGCCTAGCATGTACTTACCTGCCAGCAATACACCAATATCGTTATTAAACAGGCTTGATAGCATCCAACTGCACTTCAACCACACGAAGTGCCATCGTCTTCCAATCTAGCTCCAACTCATCGGTGAACACCACATGGTGACTGATACTGACATACCCATGCACGATTGCCCAGATATCTAATGCTATTTGCCGACGTTCCGTCATGCTAGCATCTTCTGGTAGATAAGAACCCGCCACTCGAACTAACTTGGAAAACGCGCTATCTCTTGCAGCGATAGCTTCTTCAGAGGGCTGATATCCTGCATCAGACTCCCCAAAAATCAGCCGATAATGCGCTTCATGTTTCTCGCCTACCTTGAGATACCCTAGACACGCTTCTAGCACTTGCTCTTTACTTGCCTTACCCTCCGGAATGACATCCATGGCTTCACGGACAAGATTAAACCCTTCAATATATAGCGCATCTAGTATGCCTTGTTTACCTTGGAAATGACTGTATATACCGATAGTGGACAGTCCTGCCCGCTTGGATATAGCGCGTACACTTAAGGCATCGCCGCCCCCTTCTAAGAAAAGCTCAGATGCTGCGTTTAGTATTTTGGTTCTAACATCCATTAGGTTCTCACTATGTCTTGACAATTATAACAGCGTTATTCTAGTATATAACACTGTTATAAACAAACGATTATGGATTGATTGTGTTGGTAAAATTTAACTTAAGAGTAAGGACGCTATGAGTATTCAACAGCTAGAAACGGATTATTTAATTATTGGTAGTGGCGCAGTAGGTATGGCTTTTGCCGATGTGCTGCTCACAGAGACAGATGCCAACATTATCATCGTCGATAAGCATCATAAGCCAGGTGGTCATTGGAACGACGCTTATTCATTTGTCACCTTACATCAACCATCATCTTTTTATGGCGTGAGCTCGCGTGAGCTTTGCGGCGGTACGATTGATAAGATTGGTCTAAATAAAGGTTTGTCTGAGTTGGCGTCAGGTGCAGAAATTATGGCGTACTTTGATAAAGTCATGAAGCACACGTTTTTACCAAGTGGCCGTGTGAAGTATTTCCCTATGTGTGAGTACAAAGGCGACGGTAAGTTTTCATCGTTGCTGTCTGATACCAGCTATAAGGTTAAGGTCAATAAAAAAATCATCGATGGCACTTATTTCAAAACCTCAGTACCAGCGACGCATACCCCAAACTTTGAGATTGCAGACGGTGTTAAGTTTGGCCCATTAAATGACTTACCAAGTATGAGCAAACCTCGTGATGGTTACGTCATCATCGGCGGCGGAAAAACAGGTATTGACGCAATTTTATGGCTATTAGAGAACCAAATTGACCCAGATCATATTACGTGGATTATGCCAAGAGACGCTTGGCTGATCGATCGTAAGAACACCCAGCCTTCTCATGATTTTTTTGTACATACTATAGGGGCGCAGGCTACTCAGGCAGAAGCGATTGCTGAGGCTGAAAACATCGAAGACCTTTTTTATCGTTTAGAAAAAGGTGGCGTATTAATGCGTATTGATCCAAATGTACGCCCGCAAATGTTCCATGGCGCTACCATTAGCAGTGAAGAGCTTACGCAGTTGCGTAGGGTTAAAAACATTGTGCGCAAAGGTCGCATAACTCGCTTAGATACAGACAGGATTTATTTTGGCGATGACAGCATCGCTACCACTCCTAACACGATGCATATCGATTGCTCAGCACGAGCGGTACCAGTGACAGAGACGTACGATGTGTTCAAAGGTGATACCGTGGTGGTGCAAACCATACGTACCTATCAGCCGGTATTCAGTGCCGCATTTATCGCCCACATTGAAGCCAATTATGACGATGAAACCATCAAAAATGAGTTATGCCAAGTGGTGCCAATCCCAAATCATGATACGGACTTTTTGGTTGGGCTCGTTAAACAAATGCAGAATCAAATGCGTTGGTCAAAAGAGCCTTTACTACGTGAGTGGATGATCAACAATCGCTTAGATGGCTTCACTAAATTGGTACGTGTCAGCGAAGATACGCCAACTGAAGAGCTGGCTATCCTTAAACGTCTAAAAGAAGCAGGACCAAAAGCCGCTGCAAACATGCCCAAGCTCATGGGTGAAATCATGCAAATGACGGCAGCACGTCAAGCCAGCACCTCTAATACCTAAAAAGAAAAGAACAACTGCCAAGGAAGCTACTATGCAAGAATTTCAAACCCACAAAGTAAACCTTACTCAGGCTCGCCTACAAGAGACTCCGCTACACACTCTCGGTGATGGCGAAGTACGTGTCAAAGTTGATCGCTTTGCTTTTACTGCGAATAATATTACTTATGCCGTCATGGGTGACCAATTACGCTATTGGCAGTTTTTCCCGCCCAATGGCGACGAGCCTGAAAAATGGGGCATTATTCCAGTATGGGGCTTTGGCGATGTTATTGAGTCCAATAGCGATGCACTACCTATCGGTGAGCGCCTATTTGGTTACTTCCCGCCCGCCAATGAATTAATCATAACACCCAAGCGAGTTACGCAAACCAGCTTGCTAGATGGCAGTGCCCATCGTGCCGAGCTACCACCTGGCTATAATTTATATCAGCGCGTTAATCATGAACAAGGCTATGACCGCGCCAATGACAATCAGCGCATGCTATTGTTCGTCTTGCATCTGACCTCATTCTGCTTATATGATCTATTGAAGAGTAATAACTGGTTTGGTGCAGAGCAAGTGGTGATTATCAGTGCATCGAGCAAGACCAGTACAGGTTTGGCATATGGCCTCGCTGATGATAGAGACGCACCGCACGTTATCGGTCTCACTTCAAACCGTAATATAGATTTTGTTAAGTCAATCAATGCCTATGACAGTGTGCTTAGCTATGACACGCTTGAGCAGATTGATGCGACCAAGCCGACAGTCATCGTAGATATGTCAGCCAACACTGATGTGCTTAGTCGTCTACATAGACACTTAGGTGATAACATGCGCTACACCAGTAATGTCGGTCTTACGCACTGGGACGAACCACGTCATGCCGAAGGTATTATCCAAGAACGTAGCAAGCAGTTTTTTGCACCCAGTCATGTACAGAAACGTATGAAAGAATGGGGTCCTGAAGCGTTCAATAAACGCTCTATGCGCTACATCATGAATAGCACCGCAAAAACTAGTGAGTGGTTAAAAATCCAAGAACTTGATGGGGTTAATGGCTTGCTAAAGGTTTATAAAGACATCTGCGAAGGCAAAATAGCTGCTGATGAAGGTTTGGTAGTAGTTATGAGTGACAATGAATAAAAATGACTAAACTATAAACATCTCCCTATAAAACTGTTACTTATTAAGCATCAGTAAAATAAAAAGCAGAGAGCCTAGTCAATAAGTTCTCTGCTTTTTTGTGCATTATATATCGACTGAAGACAGACGCCCTACTCATAACTCTTAAGCTTAGAAGCTGTCGTTTAAATTGCGGTTTAATGCACCCATCCTTCGTCTTTTAGATAGTTATGCAGCCCTTCAGCGAACTGTCTGTAGCCTGCAGCATTGGCATGAATTTTATCAGATTTTAGTGCATCATCTGACAGCACTGTTGACCAGCCGTCAGAATACAGCGGTACGCCTTCAGATTCCGCAATGTCTTTATATAGTGGATTATCACTGGCTTTGCCAAACAAGGCGCTGGTACTGAGATGCGGCTCCGCGATCAGAACAACATCAATATTTTTGAATTGTAAGGTGTCTATAGTCGCGATGATATTGGCACGAGTGGTATCAGGCGCAATGCGTTGTAGTACATCATTACCACCTACACCGAGTAATACCAGATCAGGGTTATGCTGAACAACCTTATTTACTCTATACAACACGTCTGCAGAAGTGTCGCCATTGACTCCTGCATTGACGACATTCCATTTGCTTAGCTCTGCTAGCACTGTAGGATACGCTGTTTCATCATTTGCGCCATAACCATAGGTCAATGAGTCACCGAGAGCGACCACCGTACTACCTTCAGGTAAGGCAGTCTGTATCGGCTCACTACCACAGCCTGTCATACCAACAGTAGCGGCAAGTCCTATGCTTGCCAGCGCTAAAAACCTATCACCTAGATGCATATGTATTCCACTCCTATACTCCGATTAATTGAGATAAACCTATTTGTATTAATAAGTTGATATTGCTTAAAACTCATTATCTAACTTTTGTTGTATATTAATAAGTATACGTTGTATAGTGAATAGAGGGGATAGATTACCTGTTCAGCGCAATACCACTGCTACACGGCTTAGCATAGACAGTGTATTCATCATAAAGTATAACTTTACCAAGGATACGTGAGGTATTTATGAATAAAACAGCATCTCAAAGCCAGTCTACCGATAACGTTCAAAACAAAGAAAACGCTGACCATCCAGCCCAAATCCAGAGTCAATCCATCAAAGCGCCCAATGCCACTACGGTCAAAGATACTTTAGAAAAACTAGAAAAGAACCCACAAAGTTTTGATGAACTACAGATCAGCAAAGGTCAGTATCGCCCAGTGGCACAAACCGTTGGCAACTGGCTTGATAATATCAACATGGATGCCCTCAACTATCTAAACGAACAAGCCGAAAACATCTTTTATCGTAAAGGCGTCACCTTTACCGTCTATAGCGATGCCAAAAACATCGAGCGAATGATACCGTTTGATATCATTCCTCGCATTATCGCTGCCAGTGAGTGGCGACAGATAGAAGCTGGTTGCAAGCAGCGCATTACCGCTCTCAATGCATTCTTGCACGATATCTACCATGACCAAGCAATCATGAAGGCTGACATCGTGCCTGCCGGCTATGTTTATGCCAGCGGCTGCTATGAGCCTTGGATGATGGGTATCGAATTGGATAAACCAATCTACTCACACATAAGCGGTATTGATTTGATCCGTGATGAGTCTGGCAAGTTCTGTGTGTTAGAGGATAATCTACGCACCCCGTCAGGTGTCTCATACATGCTTGAGAGCCGTAAAATATCCGAGACACTCTTGTCTGATATGTTTTCTGACACTACTATTATGGAAATCAGTGATTACCCCAATCGTCTCAAAGCCTGTCTTGCTAGCTCGACGTCCAAATATGATCCACAAATCGTTATCTTAACGCCTGGTCGCTTTAATAGCGCCTACTATGAACATGCATTTTTAGCACACGAGATGAATGTACCTCTAGTACATGGTTATGATTTGGTAGTTGAGGACAGTAAAGTCTACATGCAAGGTATTCGTGGCAAAGTACAAGTTGATGTGATCTACCGACGCATTGATGACCCCTATATCGATCCGCTAGCCTTTCAGTCTGAATCGATATTGGGTGTCTCAGGTCTGATGAGCGCTTACCGTGCTGGTTACGTCGTTATCGTGAATGCGCCAGGTACAGGCGTAGCTGATGATAAGAGCCTATATCCCTTTGTACCAGATATGATTAAATTCTATCTAGATGAAGAGCCTATTCTACCCAATATAGAAACCTATCAATGCCGTAAGCCTGATGAGCTCAAATATGTACTTGATAATTTAGATAAGCTGGTCGTAAAAGAAACCCAAGGCTCAGGTGGCTACGGTATGCTTATCGGTCCGACATCCACCAAAAAGGAGATTGAGGAGTATCGTCTGCGCCTACTTGAAAATCCAGCTGGTTTCATTGCCCAACCGACTATCTCGTTATCTACCAACCCTACCGCTGTCAGCGATGGCATCGCACCGCGCCACATTGATTTGCGTCCTTTTGTTCTCAGTCACGGTGATGGTTCAGTAGATATTGTGCCAGGTGGTTTGACTCGTGTAGCCATGGTTGAAGGATCCTTAGTCGTCAATTCGTCTCAAGGTGGCGGTATTAAGGACACGTGGGTCGTTGATGACAGTCACATGCAGTCTTCGACTAAAAAACCAAACTGCAACGGTCAGGCTGGCAAATGCTTGCCTTTATCATCAGATGCTAACACCTCAGATCACGCCAACTATTATGATCGTGTACAGCCTCTAGAAGCAGGCTATGAGATGCTAGATGACGCACCAATGATCTTACTACTTTCCACTGCCAGTTATTTAATATGGCTAGGCCGATATAGCGAGCGTCTGTATTACTATGATGATGTCATGAAAAAACTGGTGAAAGACGATCTCAAAAAATCACAGCTTAAGCACTTAATCAGTCATTTAGGGTTTGACGCGGATGTGGATGAATCGTTTAAGACTATGAAAGCACAGATGCTGTCTGATTTGGAGCGAAATATCATACCTAACATCGTTCAATCTATAGATGACAATGTGCAAGAGGCCAAAGGCGTCATTGGCAAAGATACCGCTGAGTTATATAACTTGATTAAGCGGCTTTCAAGCGCTGGCACCTATCGGGCAGCGACCTTGCAGCTACATGCGTGTAACGCCGCTATGAAACAAGAGCATCCGACAGTGACTTGCTTTTGGCAATTAGGGCGTCATTTTGAGCAGCTTGAGCGGGCTGTGCTATTGGAAGAGGACTCAATAGAAATCAGTCTTGAATTTAAGTACTGGATCAATGAATTACCAGAGAATACGCGATGGCGTGAGCTGACACGTCTGGCTAATCAGATGATTAGATCGAAGAAATTTAGTGATTTTGAGCTGATTAGTAAAGAGTTTAATATCATTTTGCGTCAAGGTGTCTAGTCGAAAGATGATTATAAGTAATAATGATACAGTCGATTCAAGATAATCCGGATGCTAGGGATGCTAGGGATGCTAGGAAGGCAGGTAACAGTACTGCCAATAGTAGACTAAGAGGACTGACGCTACATCCGATTTATATGGGATTGACTATACATATGAAATAAACAGAAAAATAGGAAGCTATCATGAAACTTCGAATCAGCCATCAAACCAACTATTATTACGGCGAACTTGCACAGCGCAGTGTTCAGTATATACGCATGACTCCCATGCAGATGCCGCATCAAATCATTCATCAATGGGAGGTGATGCTCCCTAAAGTGGCGACCAATCAAAAAGATGGCTTTGGTAATGACTGGCTCACGCTAAGCCGTAATGAGGCGCATAATAATTTGCAAATGCAAGCATCAGGTATCGTGGAGATTGATACAGAAACTCAACGTCTAGAGGATATGGATCATGTCCCCTATCTGCTGTTTACCGTACAAACACCATTGACAAAATGTTCACAAGAGATGCGCGAGTTTGCGGCGCCTTATCTAAAAAAAATCACCCATGATAGCTTAAAAGCGATGGCCAACGCCCTTATCATGAAAATGCCTTTTGTGAAAGATGTGACTCATGTAGGTACAACCGCCACTGAGTCTTTTGCGACAAGCGCGGGCGTGTGCCAAGACCATACCCATGTATTTTTAGGCTGTTTACGTGACCAGCATATTCCAGCACGCTATGTGTCAGGCTATCTATATGATGAAACCGAAAACCATATGGCAAGCCACGCCTGGGCAGAGGTTTGGTTAGACGGTTACTGGTACACCTTTGACATTTCAAATCAGCTGTTTCAACCAAGCTCTCACGTCTACGTTGCTATTGGTCGAGACTATTTAGATACTGCCCCTGTACGCGGTATACGTATGGGTGGTGGTTACGAAAATCTTTACAGTCAAGTGTTAGTTTCAAGGCTATCATAAGCTATTTCTTATGCTTGTCTTCAACAAGGATCTGTTATGACTTATTGTGCTGCTATTTGTCTTAAAGAAGGGATGGTTTTCGCTAGTGACACTCGCACCAATGCTGGCGTTGACCATATTTCAACCTTTAGAAAGCTTTATCAATATGGCGTTGAGGGTGAACGCTTTATGGTATTGCAGACCGCTGGTAGTCTAGCCACATCGCAAGCGGTATTTAACAAACTGCAAAATGATATTGATCAGCGTCTTGAGAGTAACCTCAACACGGTATCGACTTTATTTGATGCCGCCCAAATGGTTGGCGAATGTATGCGTGACATTATGAATCATGCTAAAGCAGTCGCGAATACTGATGTTGATGGCGCGTTTACTAGCTCTTTTATGCTAGGTGGTCAGATTAAAGGGCACCCACCTGAGTTATACATGATTTATCCTGAAGGCAACTGTATCAAAGCCACTGAAGATACACCGTTTTTTCAATTGGGTGAAAGCAAGTATGGCAAACCCATTCTAGATCGTTCTGTCAGCTACAATACGGATGTGAAGCATGCCGCACGTGCGTTGATGCTGTCATTTGATTCAACCATCCAATCTAACTTGTCAGTAGGTATGCCAATAGACTTTGTACTCTATACCAATGATAGCCTAACCCTGCCTACTGGCCGACGTATTGATGAGAGTGATGCATACTTCAATAGCATTCGTCGTCAATGGTCAGAAGAGCTACGTCGTATTTTGGTCGAATTACCTAAATGTCCTGATGGGTATTGGATATAGATTTTTTGTTTTCAGATATTATTTAGGAATGCATTTTATTAATTCATCAATAAAAAACCGGGGTTAGACTGCATAAACAGTCTAACCCCGGTTTTGATTTAAAGGCCTTGAATGTCATTATAATAATGTCACACTCAATTGTTGTGTAATCTACCTCATGACCTGGTACATGGAAGACTCACTGGACTGCACCTAGAAAAAGGCCCTAGTGCATTAGCTCAATCACGATTGCGTGATTGCGCCAGCGAGCTAATGACACTAGGGCCTTTTTCTAGGTATTAGCAGGACTGAAACAGTCTTCCTTGGGTAAAATGTAATGGCTTGACTCGTGGACGACGCAACGTCGCCCCTCACCGTAAACGGTGAAACGCTAAATCTCACAACCCGTTAAGTTTGCCTCATAATAGTTATTATTGTCAATGTATAATTGCAAAAAAAATCAAGCGCGACGTTATATGTCGCAACCCATATGTTTACTGACAAAAGTCCTTGATATTTTCTTTGAAACGCGCTTTTATAGTGCTACAAAATTACGAGCACTGACAAAATAAAAATTAAGGCAAGTTTCTATGAGTCTGTCATTTTCACAAATTCAGCAAGCTTGGCAAGCCCAAGATCCAAGTTTGGTCGATAAATTATGTACATTGGCAACTCAAGCTGATGCGATTCCCGAGACACCCATCCCCGAACGCGAATTGACGTTTGATCGCTTTTTAGACAAGATTCTAAGTCATCAGTTTCGGGAGAAAAACCCCGAAATACAGTTTGCAGAGCGTGTGGCGATGATTGCCAAACTCGAAGCAGACGAAGGCATCTACCTCTTACCTGACCGTTACAAAATCCATTTGATACTGACTGCGCTGTGGGAAGATGGTAGCGCGTACTCTAGAGCCATTTTAAAACAAGCTATCAGTGAGTTACCAGTCAACTACGGTGTGTGGAAAGGTTTAAAACGTATTTATAAGCAGGCTGAATTTTCTCAAGATTATGAGATTTTTGGACAAATAGTCGCCAAGATTGATTTACAACGGTTTGATCAGACACCCAATTCCAATGTTAGCTTCGCTACCAAAACGTATATGAGCCTTAGAGCATGGCGATATTTGCGCCAACTGGGGCAGCAGATGCCGATTGGCTATATTGATGCCGCTGTCTGTGTACTCGCCAGCTATGACGAAACCATGACAGCTGGCAGTACCGAGCAAACGAGCAGCTGGGTCCTCAATCACATTTGCTTCCACAATAGCCTAGATTATGGCGTCAATCGATTTAGCAGTCGCTCCCCTCGTAAGCTATTTGATGCAAAAGGTCGTGCGTTTTCTGAGGCGTGGCAACGAGATCCTGAACCACTTATTCAACTACTGGCTATCGCAAAAAATGAGGCCGTCAGACAGTTTGCAACCGATAGTCTAAAGCATGACTTTAAAACCCAATTACGTGATGTAAGTAGTGACACGCTGCAATATCTATCGGCTGGTAAGGCGCATAGTAAAGCGCGTGATGAAATGATTGTCTGGTTACTAGAAAACTCACCTAATTTTGAAAAGTCTAAGTTCCAGACATTGGGCTTACATCAAGTCGTACTACAACTACTTCATTCACACTATCCTGCCGCCTATCAATACGCGATTGGCTATGCCAAAAGCTATGCCCAAGAATTATCACTCACTGAGCTGATGCTACTGGCGATGTCAGATTATGAGCCTGTTAGAATTTTTGCAATCAACAGTATCTTAAGTCGTGACCCTATTGCAGATATTGGTGTCAATGGTTGGGGGCAGCTACTAGACACAGAGCATCACCATCAAACCGCTAGCAAACAACTCAGTAAGCATTTTACGAGACGCGACTTAACTCCTGAGTGGTTTTTTGAACGGTTGACTAGCAGCAGACGGTATAGTGTTAAGTTTGCCATAAAAAAACTACCTGAGCTTTATAGTGCCAAAGAATTAGGAGCTGAATACTTTATTCGCGTCGCCCAGCAACTAGATATATCAGCAGCATACGACTTCTCTGCTCATGATGACAGTTACTGCATGCACTTTGCGTTAGATCAGCTTAGGCGTTTGGATTTGAGTCAAATAAATGCTTCAGTATGGCAACTGCTGTTATTACATCCATTGTCACAATCTACTGTTATCGACTGGATTGATGAAGATGTGCTATCAGCCGCAGCGCTTGATATGAGCTATTGGCATGCGCTTGCTTATGAGCCTGATTGGCAAGTAGCTGAATATATTGAACTATTAAAGTCCACTAGTATTATCAATCTTATAAGTAGTACTGATAATCAAGGTTTACCCCCTACTTCTGAACCTATCAAGAATTGGCAAAAGCAATTAGAATTTGATGAATACTTAGCAGAAAATGCGCGAGATTGGCTGTCTGATGTACGCCGTTTTGCGCCGATAGATCTAGGTTTCGACTGGCTTATGACGCTAGCACATAGTGAGCAAGCACTCTATCGTGAATTTGCGATTGAGCGTATTAACAAAGGTTTCTTGCCTGCCGATTTTGTCGCATATCTCGATAATGACAGTAGTGAAGGTAGCTCTACTGACAACGCTTCTAGTGATAGCACTACAGGCTCGAGTAGTGATGCAGATGTTGCTACCGAAGTAGATTTATCCGGTCAACGGTATTTGTTCACGGGCAAGATGCAAAGTATGACACGTGGCGAGGCCGAAAAAGTCGTGAAAGCAGCTAATGGTGCTATTAGTAGCGCCGTCAATGGCAAGCTAGATTATTTGGTCATTGGTGATGATGGATCACCGCTATATGGTAATGGCCGTAAAGGCAGTAAACAGCTGAAAGCTGAAGGTTTGATCGCTGATGGTGCGGCACTAAAAATTATCTCTGAAACAGCGTTTTTACAAATGCTAAGCGGTCAATCACGAGAAGTGTCCGAAGATGATATTTTTGCAGGTGCCAATGCTCTGTGGCACATGGCAACAGATGATGCTACTGCGCCTATCAGTGAGCTTGCGATCAGCTACCTAAGTCATCACCATGAACATATTTGTATGGCGTTGACAGACAGACCTGTTGATCCTGATGCGGTTATCCCTTCTTCGTTCTTCGACGCTGAGCGCGTCATTCCTTTATTACAACAGCGTAACAGCCAGCTGCGAGATTTTGGCTTATTACTGAGCGAGTATGAGATGGCGACGTGGCAACCAACGCCAGATCTATGGCTCATGATAGCTGAGTCGCCTTATACTGAGGTCACTGAGCTGTTGAAACGTGCGCTTTTAGATGAACCTTCCGTTACCAATCGCCGTTACCACATCCAGCCAACACAATTGAATGCCGATATGTTAAATGCTTTGATTGAAAGCAAAGCGCGAGTCGCTCGCCAAATCGGTATCACGCTTCTACAGCGTCACGCTCACTTCCAAGAAGTGCAGTCTTTATATCAACTGACTCAAAGCACAGACCGTGAAGTACGTTATGCTGCCGTGACCATGCTATGGAAACATTACAAATCGCGTCACGTGTCTCCAAACTGGCAACCAAACAGTAGCGATAAAGAGGTTGTACAAGATAAAGACAGCAACACTCAACCAGTCATAGAAGATCAGCCAGTAAAAACAGCAGAAAACTTACCTGCAGAAATCGATCAGTTATTAATGCTGCTACGCCGCGGACTATTTGAGCTGCCGCCTGGTCGTTTGGGCGGGTCACAAGAACCCAATACCAGTGCCAGCAATAAACAACAACGCTATTCAGATAAAAGTACGGAGACAGCTGATATAGATAGCAATATTACGCTAAAACCTATATCTGCGAGTCGTGCCAAACTGGCATTGATTGAGACTTTTCGTGATGTGGCATTGGCTGATAGTACCTTTGCGGCGCTCATTATGCCGACACTATTCACCTTTACGCACTCAGCAGGCAAGATGGAGCGTCACGCGTGTTTGGTTGCCGTCACACGATTGTTGCATCGCTATCCTGAGCTATCCAACAATCTACAGACAGCTGCCTCTGCTTAACGGCTTTGGCGGACAGATAACAAATATAGGTAAATACTAGTAAGCTTTTATAGCCAAAAAAAGATACTCAAAAAAATATGACGTCACCTCAACTGAGATAACACCATGAAAACAATAACACTCCCCTATTGGGGTCAAATTATTGGCTTAGTCAGTAAAGCCAATAGCACCCAAGTGGCAACTCAAAAAACAACCAAACAGGATGGGCGCAGTCTTTTTATTACTCGCCAGCAGCAAACCCAGACATCGGCGCCTGTTTTGTACATCCTCGATCAACAAGGTGAGCAATTTAGCTTATCGACGACTGCATTACCTTGTGCGATGCAAGCCATTAGCCAAACAAATGACAGCACTATTGTTATGATAGGTGATGATGGTCATCTTTACCAAACAGACTGGCAAGCCAAAAAAGTTAAAAAGACCAGTGCCAAATCCTTACTTGATACACTTAAAAATAGTGATAGTGAGATAGGCCGTGCCGTCGCAATGGCATCACTACAAGATGCCTTGGCTATTTTATATCCGAAACACATCGTGGTATGGCCTTATCAAAACAGTAAGACCAGTAGTACTGCTATCATTGAGCCTTATGCATCTGCTATAGCAACATCAAATAAAGACTCTGTATTGACAGCACTAGCAACGTCAAACGACGGATCATGGCTAGTTGTGGCAGATCAATCGGGAGATGTTAGTAGCTATCAATGGGCCTCAGATGAAGTAAAACTTAGCTTAAGCAGCCGTAAACAGCTCCATCAAGGTAAAGTAACAGCGCTTTGTTTTGAGCCAGTTGGTCAGTATTTCTTCTCAGCAGGTGCGGACAAATACTTGTACCGCACTCATGTTCAAGGCGATCTACATCCTGTTGATAGAGCCAAGTCAAGCCAGCACAGCGAGATGATCAAGTCGCTTTGTGTGTCAGATACTCGACTGTTTACTACCGCAGATGACAAAATCGTCAAATCATGGGCATTTGATAAAGGTCAGCCAAACAGTTGTAAAGAAGATTTGGTTAAGCCGCAGCAGATTACTGTCGCAAGCTATGCTGACAAGCCGGCCATCATAGTAGTAGGTCTTGACCAAAGCTTACGTTTTATACCAATAGACATCACTCAGAGCAATGCATCAAATAGCAAGCTACTGCCAGTCACTTATATCATAAAAGACGGCTACCACAGAATTAAACAGCTACTCTCTGATACCTCAAACAATAGCGATGTTGCGTTTAAAGAAGGCTTGGCGCTGCTACAG
The DNA here is from genome assembly GCF_052376195.1 of Psychrobacter sp. AOP7-B1-25. NCBI lineage: Bacteria > Pseudomonadati > Pseudomonadota > Gammaproteobacteria > Moraxellales > Moraxellaceae > Psychrobacter > Psychrobacter sp. AOP7-B1-25. Next base: position 134,325 of record NZ_JBQSVK010000007.1, on the reverse strand, counting down.
GTACAAGCAGACAATCAAACGTTAGATCTGGTCAAAAAATTACTTGATGATAGCGACACACTCACAGCCAACCAAGCATTGCAATTGGTACAGTGGGTCGCTACGACGAATCTTGATAAGACGGCACACGTTTTAGAGCAGCAACTAAGCTCGGCGCACAGTGCAAAATTACGTCTTGCGGCATTTCATGCATTGGCAGACCGAGCCGACTCTACCGCCCGTCCGCTTAGATACTTGGAAGAGGCGTTTAAAAACCGTTACTACGAAGAGGTGATAGCTTCTGCGTTGCAAGGGTACCTAAAAGTGGCCATGCAAGATGCCTCAAGCCAGCGCCGAATCTTACCTATTTTGCGAGATGCGCTGTCACACAGTTTTGCCAACATCCGCAAACAAGCATTGGCGTCTCTTGAGACACTGTTACCAGATGACAGTCCTCAAGCAGATTTGATGGCATTAGAGTGCAGTCAATCAGACATTGTTCAAGCAGGACTTATTCGCTTGTATCAACGCAATATGCTCAGCCATCTTGAAGTATCGCGTCAGCTGATGCTACTACAAAATCATCGTGATACAGAAATTAGGCAAACGGCATTTTACGTCTCGTTGCTGTCTCAGCCTAAATTGATAAAGGCACTAAAACAGCAAGGTGACACACAAACATTACGCACCCTGACGGATTTTGATGACTTCCGCTTGTTGCGAGGTACGCTGCTAGACAATGCTGATAGTACAGCGGCAAAGGAGAAGAATGCCAAACCATCAGAATCCGATGAGGCAATCCGTTTAACCTTATCCACGCAAGATTTTATCTCGCAAGCAGAGAACACTCAGAAATCTAAGAGCAAGAAGACTAAGCCAACAAAATCTAAAAAATCTGCTGCTGAGGCGGTAAAGCTCAGCAATGAGACGTTAGAGCCTTTATTACAAAGCTTAAGCAATAGTCACGAAGATATTAGCTTTCGGGCAGCCTATGCGCTGGCTTGCCTACAAGAAAAACGAGCATTTGGCACTTTAATTAGTCTGATAAGCCATGAGGATAGTGCCATCATTCGTGCTGGTGTCGCAAATGCACTCGGTCATTTAGACATAGACGACGCCAAAGCAGTCCTACCGACATTACTGGATGATAAGGACGCTGGCGTGCGTCAAGTCGCCATGCAAGCTTATGGTAAGTTGGCAGATAGTGTATTGTCTTGGGCGGCCACAGGTTTTGCGTCTAAACATCAAGATATTCATGAGCAATCATTGGCACTGTTTTTAAAGCATGTCACACCAGACAGCTCAAAGAGCAGTGATAAAAGCGCTCAGATGTCGTCAGAGATGACAGACATACTGCTCCAAGCCTTAAACAACCCTTTTACTAGTATTCGACTAGAAGTGGTTAAAGTTCTATTAAACCGCCAATTTAAGCAGTCATCTAAAAACACTTCTGACAGCGCTATCGTTGACATTATCAAGCTATTGCAGCAAAGCCTGTTTGAAGATGTACATCAAGTGGCGATAGAAGAATGGCAACAACTGTTGCTAGCAATGACATCGAAACATAAAACGAATAAAGCCAATAACACTGAAGAAACTAATAGTCAAAAGACCAATCAAGCTGTCTTGACTTTGTTTTTTGCAGATACGTTTGCCGCCATTCGTCAGCAAGCGTTTGAGATTGCATTGAAACAGAGCAAGCATCTAGGGGTTGCTGATGTGATGCTAAACGCGCTTGCCAGCCCTTATGCAGATACCAAGCATAAAGCTCTAACCACAGTACAAGCCAGGGCAAGTACGACTCAGTTGACACAACTGATGCCAGCGCTCGTTGCTATGTTGGCTGATGACAGTGTTGAGCTGCGCAAGCAAGCATTGACGGTTGCTTTGGCTCTGACAGATTTACAGCTTAATATTTTAGCTAATAACAGTAGTCTAGAGGACAACAACTTAGATGATAGTCGTGTCGATGACAAAGACAACCATCATGAGGAGTTGATTACCGCAGCCCTAAATAGCCCTTATCCTGATATTCAACTGACAGTCGCGCAACTACTGGCCAGCCAATCGCGCTTATATGCTGATGAAGAACAGGCAAAGCGGAGTGACGACCAAGCATACCGAGTCTTTAAGCACTACCTAGAGTTGCCAATGCCTTCTCAAGGTAAAAAAAGTGAAGCATATACTCAGTGGCACAGTCACGTAGGTCAAGCATTATTTGGCTTATCAAAGCTAGCTTATCCCTCAACATACAACGCGCTTAACTGGTACGATAAATATTTAAACCACCCTGACGCCGATTTTAAATCATTTGCTCCAACACTCACGCTCATAGTGACTGTAAACGATATTGATCTGCTAGTTAAATGGCAAAAAGATGAGCGCGACATTATCAGCCAATCCGCCAGTTTGGGTTTGGCTATTTTAGGTGATGCTCACGGGCAGCACTTTCTCACTCATAAGAGAAACGGCACAGACAATATCAGCAACTTAGTTTCACCGATGACGCCGACTCATTGGCTACAAGCACAGTATGGCTTAGGTATTACACATGCACGGCAATTACAGCCTTTATTTGAGTCAGAGTCTTATGCAGTAGCAGTCAGACTGCTATTGATATTCACTGACTTGCAAGATAGCCTGCAAACCCCTACAGCGACTGCTGCTAAGCCTAATCGACTGATAGAAGCGCTAAGTTTTGCGGATAATGACACGGCGGTAGTCTATGCCAATATGCTCGCTCGTTACCCAAATGACGTGCAACAACGTAGTAACCAGCAAGCACTATCGTCAGCATGGCAGTATTTGAGTGATTACTTATCACATCAATTAGGCGGTATTTTATCGGCTCACTCTGAAGTCATCACAATGATGGCAGATGCTATGCCAAACACGGCAAACAAAGGTGATGTTAAAGGAAAAACCTATAATACGGCCTCTATCCGAGCAAGTATTCTGGCAACCGTCAGTACCGAAAAACTACAACAACTGGCCAGACTCAGTCAACACCAGCAACCACTAGTGCGTGCGCAAACCATCAGTGTCATCTGTCACTTCTCTGAACTATTCTCTTATGAGTATTATGACGACGAAGACGATGTTTTTGAGACGTTGCAGAAGTGGCAGCGTGGTCTGCAGGCATTATTAAGTGCTCACCCCGTATCAGCCTCCATTCAGGATGCAGGTGACTCTTCTACTGACTCACAAGACTGTTTCGAAGTGCATTATCCATATCAGTCTCTTGCCTTTGGTGCTTGGATTGGTGTCATACGTGCAGGCGATGACTATTATGCTGATAGTAGCACCACGGACCAAGCCATACGAGGATTGATGTGGCTGGCCACTCAATCACCGGAGTTAGATACTAATAGCGATGAAGACTGGCAAGACAGTACCAGTCGCGTGTTGTTGCCACTACTAAACCACAGTAGTTTTGATACTCGTGAGTTGGCATGGGAGTGCTTGTATAAGCTGAACATGCCTGCCAAAAAGCTGGCCGACTATGCCATGAGTACGCCCTACCGTGATATGGTAAAACGCGGCTTGGGTTTATTGTTAGATATCACAAAGGACGATGTTGTACAGCAGCAGAGTGAAAAATCAGATACAAGTAACGTCAGCAGCAGTGCCAATCAGCAACTCATTGATTTATTAAAAACCAATAATCAAACCTTAGCAGAAGAGACCTATCATCTGCTTAAAAGTCGCTTAGGTCATCTGCCAGCCAGCTTACTTGGGCTACAGACCTATTGTCAGTCGCTGCTGCCTCAAATCGTTGCTGAGTGGAAACAAGTCATCGTCACACCCTTTGCAAACAGTCAATCGCCATCAGTGCAACGTCAAGACAAACTGACGTTTTTGCTGCAGGCCATCAAGAGTGATGACTGGAGTGCTAAGTATCAAGCACTGGAGCAACTGGTCGAATTTTATGACGTACTGTTTGCAGATAGCATGCTATTTGACCACTTATTTGATTTTGCTGAAGATGCTCGGACCAGTGGAGAAAAATATCGTAGCTCGAAGCTACTGTCTGATGCACTCATATCACACCAATACCTCAATAAGAGTACTTTAGAAGGGCGTTTAGAGAGCAGCTTTGATAGTGACTTTGATATCACCACTGCTGAACAGGTTGCCAATGCGGCGCACTTTCGATTATTTGCCTTACTTGATGACCCTCACAACAAAAAACCTAAACAGATTATTTATTGGGATATTGCTGACCTGCGTAACAAAAAATTGGTTGAACCCTTGCTGCAGCGTTTAGAAAATCTGTTTGAGCACACGCCAGAAAAAAATAAAGAAGAACGTAAATATTTATTTACTACTCTCTTAAAAATAAGCGGTTACGATCAAAAAATTGAGGATTATTTGGAGGAGCGTGAAGACACACGTTGGTTACAACGCCAGCACCCAAGAGACCCGCAAGTGCTACTGTCGCTGTTTATCACGCTTATGAATCATAATGATTATGAGCTTGCCACACAGCTATTGCCATCACTTGCATGGGTGAAGTCGGACGACAGCGATCTATCCTCACGCATTGATACCGCTTTGGCACTCGCCTACGAGCAAATGCCAGCCAACCATACCTTTAAGTTGGTTGAAGCACTGGCATATCGAGCCAAAAGACGTCACGGCAGCATTGCTTCATTACAAAACGCCCTACGCAATAAAGACGCCGACGTACAATTTGCCGCGGCTGAAGGGCTCGCTAAATGCGGTCATGCTGATGGGGTCAACATCTTGATGGCCACGATCGATTATAATCCTGATGCTGAGTTCCGCAGCTGCAGTGTGTTAGCCATTGGCGAGCTACTAGGCAGCAATAACAATCAAAATGCTAACTCGCCTAATGCCAAAGCGCCTGTGAACAATGCTGATAAAAACTTACAGGTTCATACCTTGTACAAAGCCTATGATAAGTTAATCAAACTGGCCGAAGACGATGAGCACTACCTGCAAGACGTGGCTAGTGAAGCTTTGGGTCGCCTTGCACAAGGTGGTGAGTTTGAGCATAGTCCGCATATTTTTGAGCTATTAAAATCGCACTTGTCAGACCCCGCAATCCATTTCACCAATCCCGCCATTGTCCATTGGTTAAATGGACTGCGCTGGCTCAACACAACGCCTGCTTGGGAACAAATACGCAGCTATATACGCATTCATATCGATAAAGCCATATTCTTCCGTCCACAAAGGCATGCGGTATGGCTACTGCAGATGAATGATAGCGATGCCAATAAAACATTAATTTTAGATATCTTAAAGCAAAACAATCTAGATCGTGATGTGCTCATGGTGGCTTATACTGCGGCACAGAAAACTTGGGGCAGTCTGGCGTCACAGATTTATCCTTATGATTGGGCAGCTATCCAAAGCCATAATGATACCTTTGTAGAAGAGACGGAGCGTTTGAGCCTAAAGCGTATCATTGATAATAGCAGCATCGATGAGCTGGCAACATTTATCACGCAGCATGGTGCGCACTTGCCAGCCGATACTTTGATGGCACTGCAAAATGCCATTATGGCCAAGCAAGATATGCCAACATCACAGCTTACCGCATTGATTACTAGTAACAACACACTGACACAGCATATTGGACTGTGCTATCTGACTCAGTACCCAACCAGCTATCTAGACAAAGAGATGGTGGCGACGTTGCAGCAGCGTTTTGAAACCGCTAGCGAGCAATGGCATACGCTGATCGATACCATCAACCGCAGTCCGACTACTATCAGCAACAACCAGTGGATCGAGATGGTTGAACAAGTGGGTGACACTATCAAACAACTGGTTTGGCTAATCATGCGTCATGTGACCATCAAAACTGCCAAAGGAGCTGTCGATAAAGTGGCGGTTAAGCAGATCTCAGTAATGCTTGATTGGCTCAATAAAGCGCGTCAACCATTGACTACCACCTCTATTCCATTACTGTCCACTACCGTCAGTGATTGGTGGCAGCAAGCACTGCTAGCATTACTGGCCAGACCTGTCGCTGAAGATAAGATGCTGTCAGGTATCGTAGCGACGTTGAGCGCTGTATCGACAGCAACTCAATCGCAGCTCACTTATGACAATCAAACCTTGCTAGAAACGTTGCTTACTCGTATTGAACAAAGCGGTATATCTACCCAAAAATCCATAATAACTGTGGTAAAAAATGCGCTGAAAAATAAGAGCTCGTCTACCGAGATGCCAATCAATCAGCAGCTACTACAGTGGGTCAGAGCAAAAGATGCCGATGCACTTTATCATTGTGTGAGTAATGACAACATGGAGATGACCGTTCGTATCCGTGCCATCGAGGCGCTTGGACAGCTACATGATCCAAATATCGAGCAGTGGCTGACGACACTCATGACGCATGAAAATGCAGATATTCAAAAGCTTGCTTATAAAGTAATGCGTCGCTGGCAGCGTGCCATGGTACGAGCGCAACAAAAGCGTCCATTATCATCTGGCAATACAGAGTCGCAACCTAGCTCGACCCAAGTAACACAAAATAGTCAGGACAGCAGTCAAAAAAGCAATCAGGGTGAAGGAGACAGTCAATGACTATAGATAACCAATTGGACCAAGCGTCAGAAACAAAGTCAGAAGCAGTAGCAAACACTGATGGCTTGATGATGCAGTTAGACTACGCTGCACCCAGTCAAATCAGTCAAATCAGTCAAACCGATGCGCAAACGAGCAAGCACACTCAGCATGTAGCACTATTTGCTCAGCTGAATCGATCTGACGTTGACTTCCACGGTAAGGTCAAGTCTCCTCTTGTTTTTCGTGACAGTTTGCTAGCATTGTTTGATGTGGTGAGTAGTGACTACCGTTATGTGCCAAAAGACCGCTCAGCATATACGGTATTTATGCAGATGCGCCGTGCTAGTAGCAATAAAAACCTATTTACCGCACAACGTGATTATTTCACGTGGCTATTCGATAACGACCCACTCGCCTTTTGTATTTTAGATCCGATTATTCAGGTGCACGAGCAAGGCGTTAGCTTTGAGGTATTTAGCCGTGATGAAGGCTGCTATGCTCAATTGACATTGACCAATGAGATTTTTGAGCAAAGTACCAAACCTACCATTGGTACCACAAGCATTGATTACAGCACGGCTCTATTTAACGGTATTGAAAAAATTCGCGACCATCAACAAACGATATTAGACATTGGTCATGAAGCGGTCGGCTTACAGCTACTCGAAACCATACCAGAAACGGACGCAGTAGATACTGATAGCGATGTAGCCAACCCTAGCGTAAAAGAGCAGATCATAGAAAAACGTATCAATGTACCCAAAAGTTGGATTAGAGCGCTGTTACAAGTACAGTCTGCAGGCCAATTACCACAAGATACTATTCATCTTGATCCAATCGCATTGTATAACGTATTGTTTGAGCTACGTATGCATGCTGATATCAAAGGTAAGCGCCGCGGTCTACTCATCGAGCTCAGGCCTCAGCAGCTGCCAATGATTATACTAGAGCCTTTTGATATCACCGTTACTAGCCAAGTGAGTCAACAGCAAAAACCCTACCAAGGGCAACAAGCAAAACTAATTCGCTTGTGGGGCCGCAGGCGTCTTAGCTTATTAAAACGCCTATTACCACATACTGATAGCGTGTCCGTATCACTATTGGGTCAAGGTATGCCAAGCTACTGGACGCTAAAAGGCAAAGGCTTTCATTTTACCTTTTCTATGACCGGCTTTAGCCAAGCCAATTGGTCACAGTCATTAAACTTTGATTTATTGCTACCTAAGCGCCCACTACATAATACATTAGCTGCTAGTGAAGAAAACCTTTCAGACAGCCATAACGATAGTAACGATAGTAACGATAGTAACGATAGTAACGATAGTAACGATGACAATAATGGCTTGGCTGTATTAATTAAAACACTGGCGAGCACCCCTAGTACTTTAGACGATTTGGTAAAGTCGCTGTCAGCAGATGCTTTATTGAAATCTGCGCCTGTTTCTCACTCACAAGTGCAGCAATGGTTACTATCAGGTACGCAGCAAGGATTGATTCGCTTTGAGATGGCGACACAGCTGTACCATTACCGGCCTTTGACTCAAATGCCGCTTGAAATGGCGCAGTTCGCTTATCACAACGAAGCAGAAAAGCAGGCTTTTGATTTGATTGGCCGTACAGATACTGTGCAGAAATTCACAGTTGAGACTGTCGCTGTCAAAGGTATCACTATCCGTGCAGATATCCATGTCGAGGAAGACAGGCGTACTTATCACAGCCAGCTGCAATTAGGCGACGAAGGACTGGTGACCAAAGCGGAGTGTAGCTGCCCGCAGTACTTGCAACATCGTCTTACTCATGGCGTGTGTGCACATCTTATCGCGCTACGCCTTAGATACAACCAGTACGACCCTAATAACACAAGCAATGATAGCTGGCATGATACTCGAGTCTTGAGTAAACGCGTGCCAAGCAAGCGTCTTAATAAGACTAAGAATACTCAAGCAAACGTACAAGAAAGTGCAAAAATAAAAACAGACAACAGCTCGCTTATGGCATTACCTTCTGCAGCGACGCTTGATTTGACTGCCCTAGCTCAACCAGCTGCTCATCCACATACGAATGGAAATGGTAAGGCGCAGGATTTAGCAGCGCAAGAGAGTTCTATTGCTTATGTTTACATCACTATTGCTCATAAGAAAATCACCATCGAACAAACAATAGGTGGCAAAGATACGCGCCAACAACTGGCGTTTAATCAACCTGCTCAAGCCAAATCCGCTTTTTTACAACATATTGCCAGATTTGAAGCCAAAGGCTTTATCGAAAACCAAGGGATGTAATGTATGACCACTCAAATAGCAAACAATAATGATTACATCAGTCCTGAGCCAAAACCCACTCCTTTTGAGCGTCAGTGGCAACAGCTATGGCAAGACATTGAGCAGGCAGGTGGACGTTACCAATATGTGCAACAGCAACTGGTCAGTCAAGGCTTTATGGTTGACCGTAAACCTGTCGATAACATGAGTCCAAAAGAACGTGAGCGCTATAAAAAAGCCTTAAAAAAGGAAGCCGCTGAAGAAAAAAGTCTCAAAAAGGCTGCTTGGCAAGCATATAAAGCACATCACATGGTTTATCTTGGTCGTCATGTATATTGGTCAGATGATACCAGTACTGATAAGTGGGATGTCAAAGATGCCGCCAATCGTCTTATCGAAAACAAATTACCACTGTTAAATAAACACCATGAACTTGCAGAGGCTGTGAACCTTACTATTCCTCAATTAAAGGGACTTTGCTATCAAAGAGAGGTCGCCACCAATCTGTCTTATTCGCATTTTACGATTGTCAAACGCAATGGGACAGCGCGTCAAATATGGTCGCCGATACCGCGTTTAAAGTTTGTACAACGCTGGATTTTGCACAATATTTTGAATAACTTAACAACGCATGGTGCCGCTCATGGTTTTGTACGTGGCAAATCTATCGTGACCAACGCCGCAGTACATAGCAACAGCGAGTTACTTATCAAGTTGGATGTTAAAGACTTTTTCCCTAGTGTCAGCTGGCGACGGGTCAAAGGTGTGTTCCGTCATGCCGGCTATCCAGAGCAAATTTCTACCTTATTGTCATTACTCTGTACCGAATCACCCCGTCAAGTGGTACAGCAAGATGGCAAAACTTATTACGTGGCGCTAGGTGACAGAGCCTTGCCACAAGGCGCGCCTACTAGCCCTGCGTTAACGAACATCGTCTGCTTGAATTTGGATCGTCGCTTAACAGGACTGGCTGACAAAATAGGCCTGCGTTATAGTCGCTATGCCGATGATTTGACCTTTAGCGTACCCGCTATTGCAGACACCAAAACTAAATCAAAAGCTAAAACTAGCACCACAAAAAAACAAGCAGATACACAGCACAATAAACTGATTGGGCAACTATTAGGATCAGTGCATAAGATATTACGCGAAGAAGGTTTTGCATTAAACAATGATAAAACGCGTGTGATTCGTAAAGGCAATCAGCACAACGTCACTGGCATGGTGGTGAATGGCGATGGTATCCCAAGAGTCTCACGACAAATCAAACGCATGTTACGTGCAGCGCTTCATAATCTAGAGTCAGGTGGCAAATTGCGGGCGGATGAGACTTTGGATACGTTATCAGGATATGCCGCTTGGATAGCCTCAGCAGAGCCAGAGCTGGGACATAGCTATTTGGCTAGAATTGAGTGCTTGCAAGAGCAGAAAGCGACACCTGCATAGATATTTATTTATAGTTATAAAAAACGAGTATTAGAAAGAACTCTATTTCTAATACTCGTTTAAATAAAGCATACTAACGCAGAGCTATTTAACCCAACATGTCATTTTCATTACACCAGTAGAAACGGTGCAGTACGACTGTCTTTAGATTGAGCAACGTCATATGGTGTACCTTGAGCGACAATCACACCACCCGCATCCCCTGCCCCTGGCCCGATATCAATAATCCAGTCACTATTGCTCGCCACTTGCATGTCGTGTTCAACCATGATGACAGTATTACCTGCATCGACGAGACCATTTAACTGCGCCATTAGCATAGACACATCGGCGGGATGCAGACCTGTGGTTGGCTCATCCAATATGTATAGTGTGTCGCCTCGCTGCGTGCGTTGTAGCTCAGTGGCAAGCTTGATACGTTGTGCTTCTCCGCCTGATAATTCAGTGGCAGGCTGACCCAGACGTAAGTAGCCAAGTCCAACTTGTAGCAACGCCTCTAATGCGCGCAAAATAGGTGCTTCATCGACAAAAAACTCATGAGCCGCTTCAACTGTTAGGTTTAATACTTCAGCGATGTTTTTATCTCGATAAGTTATTGCTAGCGTTTCCTCGTCATAGCGTTGACCATGACATACCTGACAAGGCGCATAAACACTTGGCAGAAATAGTAGCTCAACACTGACAAACCCTAAGCCTTCACAATTTGGACATCGGCCTGTTTTGGTATTAAATGAAAACCTGCCAGCATCATAGCCTTGTGCTTTTGCTTGATTGGTCGCTGTGAATAGCTTACGCACATCATCAAATAAGCCAGTATAGGTGGCCAAGTTGGAGCGCGGTGTACGTCCAATTGCTTTTTGATTGATATTAATAAGTCGGCGGACATGCTCCATACCAGCGACGATTTCACCGCCAGTTACTGACTCAAGCTCTTGTTCAAGCAAATCCGCTTCACCGACAGGCGCTTCTGTGACTGTTTTTTGCCCCAATGCTTCGTTAATAAGCTTTACTAACGCTTGGCTAACAAGACTTGATTTGCCTGATCCTGAGACTCCTGTGACACTTGTCATTACTCCAAGCGGAAACGCAACGTCTAACCCTGTGATATTGTTACGCTCAATATTCGCAAGCTTGAGCCATGCGGTAGGCTGCCTTGTACTAGATTTGGACTGGTCGTTAGACGTAGCATCGGTAAAGAGGTATTGCCCCGTGTGCGACTGCTCAACTTCACCAATACCTTCTACGGGCCCGCTGTAAACAATCTCGCCGCCATGTGTGCCCGCCTTTGGCCCAACATCGACTATCCAATCAGCATGTCTGATAACACTAACGTCATGCTCAACGACAAACACTGAATTACCAGCAGCAATCAGCTCGTCTAATGCACTTAGCAAGGCTTGGGTGTCAGCAGGATGCAAACCAGCCGATGGCTCGTCAAGGACATAAACTACGCCAAAGAGTTGCGAGCGAATCTGAGTGGCTAGCCGCAGTCGCTGTAGCTCACCAGGAGAGAGTGTCGGTGTGGTACGCTCAAGCGATAAGTAACCGAGCCCTAACCTGTTTAATGCTTCAACACGCGAGAGAATATCACTGGCAATACGCTGGGCGACGATAGCCTTTTCGCGATTCGGTGTCTCGTCGGCTATCTTAGTGCGAGCAGTTATCTCTAATTTTTTCGCCATTTCAGTTAATGTCAACTGTGACAGTTCACCAATATCCAATCCTGCAAACTTAACTGACAGCGATTCTTTTTTTAGCTTTTTGCCATGACATTCTGGACACTCAGATATTTGCATAAACTGCGAGACGCGCTTTTTGGTACGCGGGCTTTGAGTCGTGGCAAAAGAGTGAAGAATGAAGTTTTTGGCACTGGTAAAAGTACCCATATAATTTGGTTTTTCGCCTTTCTCAATCGCATCGCGCGTTTGCTCAATATTGTATTCAGGGTAGACAGGTACGGTAGGCGTCTCATCTGTAAACAAAATCCAGTCGCGTGTCTTTTTTGGCAGCGTGTGCCATGGTTTATCGATATCATAACCCAGTGTGGTCAATATACGGCTGAGGTTCTGACCCTGCCACGCTGGTGGCCATGCTGCAATCGCACGCTCACGAATGGTTTTGGTATTATCTGGAACCAACAACTCTTCAGTGACTTCAAACACACGGCCGATACCTGAACAAGTAGGACAAGCACCATCAGGCGTGTTTGGAGAGAACGCATCCGCGTACAGGATTTCTTGATTTTCTGGATACTCTCCTGCTCGTGAATACAGCATACGTAAGCCGTTCGATATCGTTGTCACGCTACCTACAGATGATCGCACTGAAGGTGTACCCCGCTTCTGCTGTAAGGCGACTGCTGGTGGCAACCCCTCTATACTATCGACATCTGGCTCGTCAACCTGATCGATTAATCTCCTTGCATAAGGGGATACCGAATCAAGATAACGCCGTTGTGACTCGGCAAACAACGTGCCAAAAGCTAACGATGACTTTCCTGAGCCAGATATACCAGTAAAGACCACTAATGCATTACGAGGTAAATCAACATCAACATTCTTTAAGTTGTGTACGCGCGCACCTCTAACTTGAATATTATCTTGGTTAGGGTTGTAAAGGGCATTTTTTACTTTGTTTGTTTTATTGGTTGTTTCTTCTAATTTTTTTGAGTTCGCCATAGCGTTATTGTTCCTATCAAATCTTTCTTTATTCCTAACGAGTTGAGTTATCTTTGTTCAATTAGCAGAAAGGTTAACACGTACTTATATGGTGCTATGGCTAGGCTTACGTATTAATAGCATAGATAGACAAAACGATAACTCAAATCGCCTAATAACTAATAATAAAAAACCCGCATCAAAGCGGGCTTTGTTTAGTAAAAAACACTATAGTCGATTCAATTTAAAAGTAGTACCAGGCAACCGAGTGTAGACGTATATTTAATACTTCAAGTGAGGATAACAATGTAATTTAAGATACTGATAACGTAGATATCATGACACGACCAACCGCATCAATTGCGTACTGATATAACCGCCAAATGTCCCTACCGCATAACCTAAAATACCTAAGAACACCCCGACTGGCGCAAGTGAGGGGTGAAAGGCCGTAGCGACAATGGGCGCTGACGATGCACCACCTGTGTTAGCATTAGAGCCAACCGCCAAAAAGAAGAACGGCGCACGAATCATCCTAGCAACAGCAAATATGATAACGACGTGAATGCTCATCCATAACAGGCCAATGAGCAACAAACGCCACTGTGAGATGATACCAGCCAAATTGATTTGCATACCGATCGCCGCAATCAATACAAAGATAAATACTGTACCGATTTTTGATGCGCCCACATGATCTAGCCTACGAATCTTGGTAAAAGAGAAGACAACGCCTATTAAGGTAATAATCACCACCATCCAAAAGAATGAACTGGCAAAGCTATATTGTACTGCCCATTTATATGGGGCAAAAAACTCTGCAATCTGCCCTCCGACAAAGTGCGCTACGCCGACCATGGCAAAGCATAAGCCAAACATCACCATCAAATCGTTGATGGTTGCTGGGCGGGCATGATCGCGATCATAGCTTTCGACTGCTTTAATGACCTTGTCGATACTACTGGTATCCGCTCGCAAAAACCGATCTATCTTGTCACTGTGCTTTGCCATCACCAGTATGGCCAATAGCCATAGCGAAGCATTGGTCGCATCAACTAAAATCATCATGCCAAATAGATCATCGCTGACCCCAAACAGCTCCTTCATCGCTGCTTGGTTAGCCGCGCCACCGATCCAGCTGCCTGCCACTGCTGAAAACCCACGCCATAAGGTATCATCGGCAAACATCGCAGGCGATACCCATTTAGCGACTCCTAAGCTGATCGGACCACTAATAATAATAGCGACACTGGCAGCAAAGAACATAGCGATCGCTTTCCAGCCTAAGCCCAATATTTTGGGTACATCCATAGATAAGGTCATTAATAGTAAACTTGCTGGTAGCAAATAAGTGGCGGTGAAGCCATAAATCTGCGAACCAACACCATCAGCAAACACACCTAAACTATTTAACGTAGCTGGTATAAAACAGCAAAGCACAATACCCGGTAGAACTGCATAAAACCGTCGCCAAAACTTACCAGGTAAGCCTTGGGTATAAAAAACAAGACCAATAATGGCCATAATGATGCCAAAAGCTAATGGCAAATTATCAATTGCTAAATTTGAGGTGGCAGGCATCAAGGTGCTCCAAGCGTTACAACTGGCAAAAGTCAATCAGTATAGACAAGGCAAAAAAGTCGCGCAATGATAAATACAGAATTACCAGACACAAAAAAGCCAGACACCTAAGTATCTGGCTTTTTGATATTTTTAGACGATTAATGAATCAATGATTTTAATCGTCCAATCTAACCATATTACGAGTTGTTACCACGGTTGCCACCGTTCGAACGGCCTTGACCACGGCTGTCAGAACGACCTGCTGGACGGCCTTGGCTACCACTTGGACGACCGCGACCACTTGCAGCACGCTCACCACGTGGAACGCCATTGCTATCACCACGGCTTGGGCCACCAGTACGCTTGCCTTGATACGGCTTGCCACCTGAACGCTCATTTGGTTTGCCAGATGAGTCGCGTGACTTACCTTGATAACCGCTATCGTTGCTAGCACGTTGACCAGTTGGTGCGCTGTCGCTTGAACGACCACGGCCTTGACCACCGCCATTAGAACGACCTGCATAACCACCGCTTGAACGACCACGGCCTTGACCACCGCCATTAGAGCGTCCACGACCACGGCCACGGCCTTTACCTTTGTTTTCACTAGGTACATAAGTTTTCTTAGGTTCCATACCTTCGATGACACATACTTCCATCTTACGATCTAGATAGCGGTTGATGGCTGCTAGCTGTGGACGATCGTCCATGCTACATAAGCTGATAGCAACACCAGTACGGCCAGCACGGCCACAACGACCGATACGGTGGACGTAGTCTTCAGTCTGACGTGGTAGGTCATAGTTGATAACGTGTGAAATAGCTGGTACATCTAGACCACGTGCAGCAACGTCAGTCGCTACTAGGATTTTACATTTGCCATTACGCAAGTCTTGAACGATACGGTTACGCTTGCTTTGTGGCAAGTCACCATGTAGGAAGCTTGCTTTATGGCCCGCTTCTTGTAGCTGTTTTGCTAGCTTCTCAGTACTGCGCTTAGTTGCAGCAAAAATAATGATTTGATCCATTTCTTTTTGGCAAACGATTTTGTCAAGTAAACGGTTTTTATGATCAAAATCATCACAGTAGTACACTTTTTCTTCAATGTGTGCAGATTCTACTTTAATAGATACGCGCTCAGGATTCTTAGTGAAACTGGCAGCGATTTTACCTACTGGGCCATCCCAAGTCGCTGAACACATGATCGTTTGACGATCGACTGGTGCTGCACGGAGGATGTCACTGATATCATCAGCAAAACCCATGTCTAGCATACGGTCAGCTTCATCAAGTACCAGTACTTCTAAGTTTGATAAATCAACGCGGCCCGCATTGATATGGTCAAGTAGACGACCAGGAGTCGCAACGATTACTTGAACACCCTTTCTCAAAGCAGTGATCTGACCGTTGTACGGTGCGCCGCCAACTAGTGGCACACAGAATAGACCACGCATGTCTTTAGAGTAAGTGCGCACGCTGTCATGTACTTGCTGAGCAAGCTCACGTGTTGGCGTTAGGATAAGTGCTTTGGTTAGTTTGTCAAAGCTAGTTGCACGGCTCAAACGATCAAGTACAGGGATAACAAATGCCGCTGTTTTACCACTACCCGTTTGCGCTGACAACAAAAGGTCACGTCCGGCTAGAGCGAAAGGAATGGCTTGTTCTTGGATAGGTGTTGGATTGGTATAGCCACTACGATCAAGCGCAGTAAGAATTGGCTTAGCAATGCCAAGATCAGTAAAAGTGGTTTTGTTTTCTTCAGTGGCGTCAGTAGTAGCCGCTTGAGTATCAGTGTTTGGAGTATCGGTGTTTTCGATGATGCCGTTTTCAGCGGCGATAGTAGATAAGATGTCAGTCATAGGAATCCTTGGTAAGT
This sequence comes from Psychrobacter sp. AOP7-B1-25, assembly GCF_052376195.1. Taxonomy (NCBI): domain Bacteria; kingdom Pseudomonadati; phylum Pseudomonadota; class Gammaproteobacteria; order Moraxellales; family Moraxellaceae; genus Psychrobacter; species Psychrobacter sp. AOP7-B1-25. The sequence goes on along the minus strand of NZ_JBQSVK010000007.1, from coordinate 118,000 downwards.
ATAAGCTGCTGTAAATTCAGCAAGCTTGATGCATACCACTGATAACCGTTCACCACGCTGCTCTTATTAGCATTACCGAGCAATATAAAATTGTCGATAATTAGAAACCAAGCCAATAGAGCTTAGCGTCTTTACAATAAATGCGTTCGTGCTGTCTGACGTATTTTGGTGGTAGTGCCGAGTGTCTTATCCTTGCTTGATATACGCGCATTATCAATGCTTTGTCCAAAGCAGATAAAGGCAAACAGCAACCAATCTAAACCCATTTTTTGGGCTAGTAGATAAGATATGAGTCAAAAATAACTGATTTTTTAAGAGGTTATTTAAGTACACAAAATCATCGGCAACAATTACTTATGGTCATCCTAGACCCAAAATCGCAGGCGATGTTATCAATCTCATAATTCACGAAAGCCTAAGCTAACGTGGCGACGTAGTATAGCACAATAAAAAATTATATCTAGCCATTTCTTTGGTTATGGATGAGATAGCAAGTTATTTATACAAATAACCCAGCCTATTTCGACTGTATTTCTTTCAACTGATATTCAACGAATGAGAGGCTCGCTAGGCCCATACTAGCGCACCATTTTAACTTCAGTGACATAGGTAGGCAGTTGCCATGCCCCGCCCACCTCGATTAAACGGCAAAGCCCTGTGGTGCTTTCATGACTTTTTTCAAATGCACGGCCCGTCCAGAGCCAATCCGTCTTGCTCATGCAATCACCGATACCACGACCTTTCTGTACAGAGGTAAGCTTGCCTTTATCGTAGCCAGTAGCACTGGTCGTCACTAACGCCGGATTATAAGGTTTACTGTCATTGATCACCCAAGCTCCTGCGCCAGAATTATAAGCGCTTGTCCAGCACCCATGCTGCGCCAATAGTTGTGAGCCATTTAGACGACTGATACGCCAAGGTGATTTATCTGACAGGTTGGGACAAACATTATCTGCATCTTTCATCGTACCTTTTACCAACGATGCCAATTGAGAAGACTTCATCACAAACTTTTTGTCATTGCTATCGTCAGCTTTGGCACTTGGCAAGACAAACCGTAGTACTGGCGCGGCTTTAGGAGGTAGTATACTGCCACTAGACTTAACAGCAGCGTCATTTTTAACAAAAGCACTTGGGGTACCAACACGACCTTGAAACTCATCGGCTTTTAGCATCGCAGCACTAGCACCTTTGTCAGAGACCTGCCAACGTGAATTACGTAAGGCCAACGTAATCTTGCTAGACTTGGTCAAAGCTTCTAACAATGCATTTACCTGTGCTTGAGTAAGCTCAGCATTACCTGCGGCGGCTGAGTATGGCTTAGTCTCACCATAGTCTTTGTCATTAATAAACAACGAGATACGATGACGGTTGCCAAGCTGCATTAAGGCTTTAGACGAGCTATCCTTAGCCCCGCCAAGCTTTACTTTGCCATCCACACCAGCATTCACACCTGCGCGGCGTACGAGCAATATAGAAACCGGAAACTCGCTGTTGTTCTCTGCTTGATAACCTGCTAATCGGCACGTACGCGTATTATCACAGGCGACCTGCCAATCTTGACTAGTAAATTCAGTCGATGCACTCGCTATACTAGTAGTACTAAATAAAACTGTGCTAAGCGCTGCAAATACAGGTAGTAATATTTTATTTTTCATCATAAAGGTGGATTTTTCTTTTATCTTCTTAGGTATGTTTTCTGGATAATGCTCTATAGTGATATTTTTGGTATTTTCATTGGACTGGGTACTATTACCATATATATTTGAATAGGTATTTGACCTGCTAGCAATAGTTAAAACAGCGTCTTTTAATAGCGACGTATCGTTTATATAATTATTGTCTTTCATAATCATCACCTTTCAGTAGAAAAAGTACAAACACCTGTCTATTGTAATGGTGCTCGGCTATCTTAACGCACTAGTGTTTCTATCTGTTATTCTAATGTAGCATTATGTAAAACTTATAGGAAGACCAAAAAATAATTATATTCGTTTATATAAATACAAATAAAAAAGCTGATAAATGATAATTTATCAGCCTTACTACTCTATTTATGCTTTATTGTTATATCAAATCATATTGAGTATTTGGATTAGTCGATTGGTTTTAGCTCTAGCTCTACCGCCCGTTTAACCGCAGGACGTTCAGCAATTTTCTTGGCCCAACGCTGCAAGTGTTTATAGTCTTCTACTTGTAAAAATTCTGCTGCATCATAGAGCTTTCCTAATGCCAGCTGGCCATACCAAGACCACACAATCATATCTGCAATGTTGTAATCAGACTCATCGTTGCCGCACAGATACTCGTGATCTTTTAGGTGCATATCTAATACATCGAGCTGACGCTTGGTTTCCATGGTATAGCGATTAATGGGATACTCTAGAGGTTCAGGCGCATAGGCATAAAAATGCCCAAAGCCACCACCTAAGAAAGGTGCGCTACCCATTTGCCACATGATCCAAGACAAGCAATCTGCTCTCGCTTTGCCAGTAGTCGATGGAAGAAATTTATCAAATTTTTCTGCTAAATACATCAAGATTGCGCCCGACTCAAAGAGTGCTATTGGCTCTTCAGCTGTATCATCAGAATAATCGACCAAAGCTGGAATCTTTGAATTGGGGTTTATCTCTACAAACCCTGAGCCAAATTGCTCTCCTTCAGAAATATCGATTTTGTAAGCATCATATGCTGCCCTCTCAACACCAAGCTCGGCCAGCTCTTCTAGTAGTATATTTACCTTGACGCCATTTGGCGTGTTTAATGAGTACAGCTGTAACGGAGCATCACCAACAGGCAGCTCTTTATCATAGCGAGCACCAGACGTTGGACTATTAATACTGGCAAACTTGCCACCGCTATCTTTGTCTTGCGTCCAAACTTTGGGTGGTACGTATTTATTATTATCCTGACTCATAGTATCTCCTCGATTTGTATTTATCACTGTCGTGAATGTTTCACTATAACGAGAACTCATGACGATATTAAAGCCCTCTCTTGTAATCAATGTTGTGTTTCTACTGCTAAAGTAAAAGAAGGTGTGTTATCAGCACTCAACAGCTTTTTTGTCTAATTTCATCTCTTGGCATTTTTATTAGCTACTCTTTGCATTGCTGTCTTAGATTAATTACCTTGAGTCACTTTTATTATAGGTCAGGCTTTCTTATACTACTCAGCTTGCATAGTGATCTGCTCGCAAATCCGCTATTTTCTTACTTCATAACGAGACGTTCAATGGGACTCACATGGTAACGCTCACCCCGACTCAAGATAAATACCTACCTTACGTACTAGCGGTAGCGCTATTTATGCAAATTTTAGATGCCACTATTTTGAACACCTCATTGCCACAAATGGCGCAAGCACTAGGTGAGTCACCACTAAAAATGCAGTGGGCCGTCATCAGCTATGCATTAACTTTGGCGATTTTTATCCCCATCAGTGGTTTTTTAGCAGATAAATATGGCACGCGTCGCGTATTTTTGTCCGCGGTTATTATTTTTTGTATTGGCTCATTACTGTGCGCTGCGTCGCAAACATTAGATTTTTTGGTCGCCTCACGTGTGGTACAGGGTATTGGCGGTGCCATGATGACGCCTGTCGCTCGTTTGATATTGGTCAAGTCTTATCCGCGCAATAAGCTGCTCACTGTGATGAATTTTGCCGTGATACCTGCGTTGGTTGCGCCATTAGTCGGTCCAGTACTGGGTGGCTATATCGTGCAGTATGCTAGCTGGCATTGGATATTTTTGATCAATATACCGATGGGCGTGGCAGGTTTTATTATGGGCAAAAAACTGGTACCAGCACTATTTGAAGATACCAAGCGCCTTGATTGGACAGGGTTTGTATTGTTTGCCGCAGCTGCTTGCGGATTCACACTGGCTGTCGAGTTTGGTTCACAGACGGGTCGCGGAATTTATGGCTTGTTGCTCGGTTTGGGCGCAAGTCTATTGATCGGGGCCTATGTCTGGCATGCCAAACGACGAGCAGCTCCCCTGTTTCCACTCAGCTTATTTGATATTCGCACTTTTCGCATCGGGATTACTGGCAACTTTTTCACGCGGCTTGGTATCAGTGCCGTGCCATTTTTATTGCCGTTACTACTACAAGTGGTGTTTGAATACTCGCCTTCGCAGGCAGGTTGGTTGCTTGCCCCGATTGCGGTTGGTGCTATAGGGGTTAAACCTTGGGTCAGTAAGATTATCCAGCGTTTCAGCTATCGTAAGGTTTTGGTCTACAATACCTTGTTTATGGGTTCGCTTATCATTGTACTGGCGCAATTTAACGATGCGTCGCAATGGCTATGGTTTATACCTATCTTGACTATTATGGGTGCGTGCAACTCTATGCAGTTCAGTGCGATGAATACGATTACGATCGGCGATTTACAAGGCACACAGACCAGTAGTGGTAATAGCTTGATGGCGGTTAATCAACAGTTAGCGATTAGCTTTGGTATTGCGTTCGGTGCTGCTGTGTTAAACCTATTACGTGAGCGCCTGCAAATGGATACGCTAGTAGCGTTCCAAACCACTTATTGGATATTGGGTATTTTAACCATTCTCTCGGGGCTGTATTTCTTACGTTTAAAACCTGAGGATGGTCGCGGTTTATACTAGAACGTACTTTTAATCGAGACAAGTTTTCTATTAAATGAGATTTTACATACGACACGTCTCTACTTTGTATAGATAGAAAAAAGCCAGTATGCGATTGGGTTATCAATCGTATACTGGCTTTTTTATCATGACTCACACTAATGGTGAATACGACTATGCGTCATCATCACTCATTTGCGATTGGATATAGCGCTCTATACCAATACTCTCAATCAAGTCTTGCTGCGTCTCTAACCAATCGTCATACTCTTCATTGCCATCTTTTAGCGTGACTAATAGCTGGCGAGAGACGTAATCAGACTTAGTCTCACACAATGTGATAGCATCAGTAATGATATCGAACTTTTGTCTTTCAAGACGTAGATTACACTCAATAATTTCTGGTACATCTTCGCCGACCAATACCTTCCCCAACTCTTGTAAGTTTGGCAAACCGCCTAGTAGCAAGATACGAGCGATTAAGTCGTCTGACCATTTCATCTCAGCAATAGATTGCTTATATAATGAATCATTAAGCGCTTCCAGACCCCAATGACGTGCAATACGTGCATGCAAAAAATACTGATTGATGGCAATCAGTGACTGTCCAAGTACTTTGTTTAACGCGCGAATGACTTCTTTATCCCCTGTCATTACCTTTCTCCTTTAATCTTTATTATTTATGCTAAATACTGTGAATGCTATTCATACGTTGAATGATATCAAACAAGATTAGGAGCAACTTCAGCCACTTGGCTTTGTAGGTAGTTCGGTAGACCGATCATGTCGATGAGACGAAGTTGTTGCTCAAGCCAATGCGCATGATCTTCTTCTGTATCTTTCAATTGTTCAACCAGCATCTCACGCGTGACATAGTCATGTTCTGCTTCGCATAGCGCGATACCTTCTTTTAGGTGCTTTTGTACTTGGTACTCTAAATCCAAGTCAAACTGCAACATCTCAGGGACGGTAGCACCGATATGGATAGCATCGACAGACATTTTTGGCGTGCCACTCAGCATCAAAATACGACGAATGATATTCTGTGCGTGTAGCGTTTCGTCTTCCATCTCATGATGGATACGGTCGTATAACTTGCCATAGTGCCACTCAGCGTACATCTCCGAATGGATAAAATATTGGTCACGAGCGGCAAGCTCACCACCTAGTAAGAAATTCAAATAATCAATGACTTTCTGGCTACCTATCATAACGCGTACTCCCCTATTTATTTTTACAGATCACTATACATCCACAATTTATTATATATGAATAGCAAAATTGGTAAACTGATCAGTAAAAATCAAAATCAATAAAACGACTTATAATCTTAGGTAAATATAGTAGCATACAGATGCAATATGGGGTGTAACGTTATGAACTAAGAATAAGATGCTAATTGAGAATCATAATTAGCTACAACTGGCGGGGGACTATTCAACATAGGTTATGTTGGTGCAGGAGTGAGGTTACACGGACGCTTGCATCCTACCCTTTATACATAATAAATAAGATTGGATGCAAAATACTGAATTTAATTTATGTGTTAGGTTTTACTATACTAGATAGTGAGAACGTGTGATTAACGGTGTTTAAACGGCATACGCTAGATTATCGAGTTTTGCATGGTGTTCGTCTAAGTAGTCGTTGACCATCGGTTCACAACAGCCACAACAAGTTGCTACGTCAAGGGTATCTTTTAGACCATCGAGTGTATCAACACCTGTAGCGATAGCGGCTTTGATTTGTTTTTCTTTTACGTTGTTACAGATACATACGTACATGGACTGCTCCTCGGCATACTACTATTCGATAATAACGACATATGACACTTATATAAAAAACCTTTCTAATAAGTGCCGTTAATAAACGAATAATTTACTATTTTCTAGCAATTAAAAATTATTAATTTGAATCACGTTTATCCCTTGCAGTATAATAACGATAATTATTATCATTTTCAATAACATTCGACATATTTATCAGTCGTGGCAGTATCTTTTTATAACAATCATTTTATTTGTGTAAATAGATATAAGTGTGCGTGTAACCGAATATTATAAAAGGTAGTAAATTGACGATGAACTGTAAATTTGCTTATTTTTTAATCGATTTTGTAGATAACTGCTGTTATATTAAACCCCTATTAACGAAGCCCATTGGAATGCTCCTATGTCTGATAATAACCTTACGATACGACCTATTGATTTATTTAAAGTCCTATCTGATCCGACACGCCTAAAAATATTTCAAATTCTTTTTAAAAAAGAAGCACGTTGCGTGGGTGATTTGGTAGATACGCTTGATCAACCACAACCAACGATATCACGACACCTAAACCATTTGAAAAAATTGGGTATCTTAAGCTGTGTGCGTGACGGTACCTGGATGTGGTATGAAGTTGCTGATGATTTACCAGATTGGTGTCAAGATATTTTAGACATCACCTACGAGCAAATCTCTTCTAAGGCGACTAATAGAGACGTATCAGACCTTGCGTAGATACTGTTATCCGTTTATGTCTTCGACTGCATTTCATTAAAAGCGCTTAAAAAATAAATCTGCGGCAAAACACTAAACCAAAAAAAGACCTACGCGAGTAGGTCTTTTTTTGGTTTAAACATTAATACTTAGATCCAAATTGATCTGGGTCAAATACTTATACAAGGTCTAAGAAATCGCTGATAAAGGTATTGGCAGGATGGTGTATCAATTCCTCTGACGTTCCTACCTGCTCTACTCGGCCCTGATTCATCACAACAATCTCATCTGATACTGCACGTGCTTCTTCTTGATCATGTGTCACCATGATGCTGGTGATACCAAGCTCGTGATGGATGTTTTTTAGCCATGTACGCAGCTCTTTACGTACTTTGGCATCCAGTGCCCCAAAAGGTTCATCTAGCAGCAATAGCTTTGGTTTGACTGCCAGAGCTCTTGCCAGCGCAATCCTTTGACGCTGACCACCTGACAACTGATGTGGATAAGCATTGGCCACTTGTGGGAGCTGTACCAGATCTAGTAGCTCTGCCACACGTTTATTGATATCGGCTTTACTAGGGCGCTCATTTTTTGGCAGCAGTGTCAGACCAAAAGCGACATTGTCTGCGATGTTCTTATGGCGAAATAGCGCATAGTGCTGAAACATAAAACCAATATGCCGCTTTTGGACTGGTGTATTGGTGACATCCAACTCATCAAACAATACCTGCCCAGAGTCGGCATATTCCAAACCCGCAATAATACGTAGCAAAGTAGTCTTACCGCAGCCTGATGGACCTAATAGCGTCGTCAACTTGCCAGTGGGCACAGTGATATTGATATTGTCTAAAGCGGTAAAACTACCGAATTTTTTATTAACGTTGCGAATCTCAATACTCATAATCGTATCTCTTATTATATCTTTTGTCGTATCGTGGCAAGTAGCTTGGTAGCAACTGCGTCAATAGTATTAACATCATTTATTTAGTTAATGGCAGTTATACCTTGCCAGTATTTTCAGCACTCGCCGAGTCAGTTTCGGCCGTTGCATTAGCACTCACGGGTAGTTCAGGTGCACTAGCAAGCCGATCAGACTTAGCAAATTTACGCTCTTGCATCTTGGTCATGACTTGTTGAATGAGTAGCGTTACTAAGGCGAGTGCAGCTAATATGCTCGATAAGGCAAACGCGGCGGTAAAGTTATAATCGTTATAGGCAATCTCAACCAGTAGCGGCATAGTATTAGTCTCGCCGCGAATGTGACCAGATACCACACTGACAGCGCCAAACTCACCCATCGCACGTGCATTGGTCAAAATCAAACCATATAGCAGTGCCCATTTAATATTAGGTAGTGTCACATGCCAAAAGGTCTGCCAACCAGACGCACCTAAGGTTAATGCTGCTTGCTCCTCAGAGTCGCCTTGAGTCTGCATCAATGGAATCAACTCACGTGCAACAAACGGAAAGGTCACAAACAACGTCGCTAAAATGATACCAGGCACCGCATAAATTACTTGGAAGCCTATACTCTCAAGCCAGCCGCCGATTGTAGAGTTCAGTCCAAACAGCAGCACAAACATCAAGCCGGCAACCACTGGCGATACCGAAAATGGTAAATCAAGCAAAGTGGTGACTAGCTGCTTACCTTTAAACTGATAGCGCGTGACCAACCATGCAATCGCAATACCCATTACCATATTAATCGGCAAAACAATGGCTGCGGTAATCAACGTAAGCTTAATGGCTTGTAGTGCTTCAGGATCGACCAATGAGGCAAGATATAACTGCCAGCCGTTTTTAAAGGCTTCATAGAACACAGCCAGCAATGGCACCACCAGCATCAAGACCATAAACAGTACAGCAATAACAATAAAGGTGCGGCGTATCCACGGGGTATCTTTAGTCGCCGCGTTTTTTTGGTAGTCGTAGCTATTAGATATTTGCATATTAGCGAGCTCCTACACGGCGCGACAGTTTCCACTGCATGATGTTAATGGTCAACAAAATGACAAATGATATGAGCAGCATAAATAATGCGACTGCAGAAGCACCTTGGATATCAAATTGCTCAAGCTTACTGATAATGATTAGCGGCAAAATTTCCGACTGCATCGGGATATTACCTGCGATAAAGATAACCGATCCATACTCACCAGTGGCACGGGCAAACATCATACCCGCCCCCATTAATAAAGCAGGCAATAACTCTGGCAAAATCACTTTACGAAAAGTCGTCAAACGATTGGCACCCAATACCGCAGCCGCTTCCTCAAATTCAACTGATAGCTCAGCGAGTACTGGTTGCACTGCGCGGACAATAAAGGGAAAGCTGACGACAACCAATGCTAGCCAAATACCTATTGGCGTAAAGGCGACCTGAATATCAAACTTGGCAAACCATTGGCCAATCAAACCATTAGGTGCATATAGAGTCGCAAGCGAGATACCTGTCACCGCCGTTGGTAGTGCAAATGGTAGATCGACCAAGGCATTGATAAGTGACTTTCCCCAAAACTCATAGCGAACCAGCACCCATGCGACCAATGTGCCAAATACCATATTGGTCAGCATTGCCAAAAACGACATCCATAAGCTAAGCTTGATAGCAGCAGTGACTTGTGGTTGAGTAATGGTTTCCCAAAACCCAGTCCATCCCATCTGTGTCGTGGTATAGGCCATCATGGCAAACGGTAGGACTACCAGTAATGACAAGCTAAAGACAGTGATGCCCATGCTCAGACCAAAACCAGGTAGCACATTGCGCTGACGCAAACGGGTCAGCCAACCTTTTTTGTTGCTGGGTTTACTGGCAGAAGAAGATGTTGCACTCATAGTGATGTCCTATTGCCTAACTGATGGTACTTAGCGAGGGTACTCACTGTAAGACCATTATTACCATTGTTATCAAAATTATTATTGGTTGGCTTATGATATAAAGGACATAGTGCGTACGACCATGTCCTTTATGGGTGCTTCATGACTGACTGCGCCAAACATTAATCCGTTTTATTAGCGCAGTAGTTGTTCTAACAACTCAGCAAGCGATTACTGAGGCGCATTGATTGCTAACTGGTCAAATACACCGCCATCACTGAAGTAAGTGCTCATGATCTCGTCCCATGTGCCAAAGGCATCGTTCGGACGGAAAGTCTCAACAGGTGGCAGTTTATCACCGTTCTTCTCAAGTACACTTTGGACACTAGGACGCAAGTATAGGTCAGCTGCTAGCTGCTGAGCAGGCTCACTCCATAAGTAATCAAGATATGCTTTGGCAGCGTCTGTGGTGCCTTTTTTGTCCGTTACCGTCTTCACAACAGCCACAGGACTTTCTGATTTGATCGAATATTGTGGATAAACGATATCTACTTGACCAGCACCAAAATCAGTCGCGGCAAGGTTGGCTTCGTTTTCAAAAGTGACTAAGACATCACCAATACCGCGCTGTACGAAAGTTGTCGTTGCGGCACGTCCGCCGTTTTCATAGACTTTGACATTGCTTAGCATGTCTCTTACGTAGCCTTTAGCTTTTGTTTCATCTTGATTAAAAGCATGTAGACCATAGCCGTAGGCTCCTAAGAACGCATAACGCCCGTTACCCGTCACTTTTGGATTGGCCATGACAGTCTCAATACCGTCTTTGGTCAAATCTTCCCAGTCTTTGATATTTTTTGGATTGTCTTTACGTACCAAAAATACGATCGTACTAGTGAATGGCACCGCGTTGTCTGGGAATTTACTCTCCCAATCTGATTCAACCAAACCTTTTTTCTCAAGCAGTTCAATATCAGAGCCTTGGTTCATGGTGGCAACATCCGCTTGCAGACCGTTAGCAACAGACAATGCTTGCTTACTTGAGCCGCCATGTGACTGTTTGATTAGGATATTGCTGTCTGGATTTTCAGCTTTATAGTGCTCAACAAACAATGGGTTGTAGTCTTTATAGAAATCACGTGCCACATCGTATGAGACATTGAGTAGCTCGATATCTTGCCCTTCTGTCGTCGCTGAGCCGTCAGCTGCGGTATCAGTGGTCTCACTATTGCTACAGCCAGCCAAACCAAGTGTTAAAGCAACACCAGCAATACTTAAAGCACTAAGAGTTTTACTTTTTTGTTGATAACGAGCTACGTCTGTCATAAATACCTCAAAGATGTCTGTTATGTAATTCAAGTATGCTAACAGCGCCATCTTATTATGTTTAATGATGAATATGCGTATGTTATTGCCAAAAGGGAATAACCAAAAAACAAAGCGAGACATATCAATAAGTTGTTAAATATTTTATATGTATAACTGGCTGTTTACTTACTAATGGTTTTAATATTGGTATGCGCTCTATCTACCTATCTACCTATCTTGTTCGCGCTTCACTGAATGTCGCCAAGATAGATAGTTCTATATACTAGAAACTAATAGCTATTTAGTGCTCGCTAGCTGATCAAAGCGGCCACCATCGACAAAAAATTCATCCATGATTTGGTTCCATGAGCCAAAGACCGTCACAGGATCAAACGTCTCGATGTCAGGTAAGGTGTCTTTGTGAGCAGCTAAGACTTGCTCGTCATTTGGACGCATGTACATTTCTGCTAAGAGTTCTTGTGCAGGTTTGTCCCACAAGCCCTTCAGATAAGCATTTGCTGCTTTCGTCTTGCCAGATTTTTCAGTCACTGCCGTGACAACTGCTACTGGGTTTGCAATCGTAATAGAGTAGCTTGGGTAGACAATATCAACTTTACCTTTTGCAAACTGTTTGGCCGTCAAATGCGCTTCATTTTCAGTGGTAATCAATACATCACCTAGACCTCGCTGAGTGAAGCTGGTCGTTGCAGCACGTGCCCCATTGTCATAAGTGACCACGTTTGCTAGCAGTTTCTTAATAAGGCCATTGGTTTTAGTCGGGTTTTCACTACTATTTTCTTTAAACTGATGTAGCCCGTAGCCATAGGCGCCTAAGAAGGCATAACGTGCTGTACCACTAGTCTTGGGATTAGGGATGACGACCTCGACATCATTGCGTGCCAAGTCTGACCAATCTTTGATATTTTTTGGATTACCCGTACGAACCAGTAGCACCATGGTACTGGTATAAGGTATAGCCCCATTGGGTAACGCTTGTTGCCAATCAGTGCCTACTAAGCCTTTTTCAACCAATAAATTCATGTCAGTTTCTTGATTGAAAGTAACCACGTCAGCCTGCAAACCATTGGCCACAGACAATGCTTGCTTACTTGAGCCACCATGCGATTGGTTAACCTTTACCTCGCTGTTTGGATGAGTTTTGAGATACTCGGTGCCAAACAGTTCGTTATAGTCTCGATAAAAATCGCGGGACACATCATAAGAGACGTTAAGTAGTTTGATATCTTGGCTCTCGCCACTGATACTATTTGCTATGTTATCTTGTGTTGCTTCTGTTGGGCTACAGCCTGTCAGTATAATCGCTGCTGCGAGCATACTGCTTGTGGCAAGTACACGCGCTGTCAACTGCTTAGGGTTTGTTAACTGGATGCTAGCAATGCTTACTTGTTGGAATTTTTTCTGCATGATGCTCTCGATAAAAATAATATAAGCGTTTTGTCGAAACCTTGACTAGTATCACAAGGCCGATAATCTTCTACACTTAGTAAGTTTCGCGTCAACTTTTTTGATTCCAGTTGTCGGGATGATGAAAATCATGCTAGCAGCATAAATTACAAACGCTTAGTGACGAATTCGCTTATCGAATAGTCATGTTGGCATAAGTGATACTAGCCATCGTTTTGCACCATCAAGAATAAAACGGGTTGAATAACTGCTGGTAGGTTTATTAAGTAGACTATGATTTGGGTAGGCTGTACCATTATTTGTACGTCATAAGGTTTGCATAGTAGTAAAATGATAAAAGTATCATCTCGCTACTATGCAAACCTTACCCTCCTACTTGACCAAAGGCCCATATATGACTCTTTCATACCGTCAATTTCGTCCTGTTATAGGGCTAATAATGATGACCTCTACCCTAGCTGCTTTAACAGGCTGTAATAGCGTATCACCCGCTATTAATAGCGCTCATCACAGCATGGTCGAATCAGTTTCCACTACAGCATCTGACTTGCCAGCTAATCAAAGTAATGTCTTGAGTGACAATGTTTTAGTAGATACGGTTTCAATAGACAAAGTTTCAGCAGATTATGCTACTGCAGGCTACGACAAGCGTGCGCAAGGCTATGATTGGGTGGGCTTGATGGTACGAGCAGAGAGTGATCGCCAAATTGACATAAAGGTTCGTTCACGCAGTGATATTAAAAAACCTACTTGTCATTTCGATGGTAAAGCGACATTAGTAGGCCAAGATACCGCTCACGGTACAATTTTTCAGGCAAAGGTAAATGACAGCATCGCCTTTTTCCAATTTAAAGATGACACCCTCATCATCGACAGCCCAGACAAGTATGCATTGAACTATTTTTGCTCAGGTGGTGGCTCGTTTGCTGGTAAATATAAGAAATTAGCAAAAGACTTAGAGGTTTGATAGTCAGCGCTCGCATGTATTAGAGCGTATTTTTATTTTAAAATAATAATAAAAACAAAAAAGGTGCCAGACTTATTGTCTGGCACCTTTTTTACAACTGGCTTAGTACGAGGTTATTTATACCAGCAATCTGTTTCTATACTGCAGATGCACCTGTTAACTTAACCTCAGCACGCTCTTCTTTTGCGATGCCAGCATAGTAATCACGCAAAATCTGTAATACTTCTGGACGACTAAAGTTATCTGGTACATCTTCGTCTTCTGATAGCGCTTTACGCAGCTTGGTGCCTGACACTTTAACGTGCTCAGAGGCATCATGCGGGCAAGTCTTGTCAGAGGCCATCGCATTACAAGCATTACACCAGAACGTCCAGCCAATTTTAAGCGGTTGGGTGATAAGGTCATCTTTACCAACGTGCTCAAAAATCGTTTGTGCATCGAACGCACCATAATAATCACCAACACCAGCATGGTCACGACCGACAATCAGATGGCTACAGCCATAGTTTTGACGGAATAGCGCATGCAGCAACGCTTCACGTGGACCAGCATAGCGCATATCCAACGGATAGCCCGCTTGGATAACGGTATCTTGTCTAAAGTAGTTATCAATCAATGTTTTAATGGCTTCTTGACGGACTTCTGCTGGAATATCGCCAGGTTTCAATGCACCTAATAGTGAATGAATCAACACACCGTCGCAAATCTCAATTGCAATCTTAGCCAGATATTCGTGTGAACGGTGCATTGGATTACGCGTTTGGAATGCAGCCACTGTTTTCCAGCCTTTGGCATCTAAGATTGCGCGCGTTTCTGCTGGCGTTTTGTAGATTTCTGGATATAAAGTTGGGAACTCGCCTTCACTAAGCACTTCAACACTACCGGCAATATTGACATCTTCTTGGTTCAGTACTTGCTGTACGCCTGGATGCTCTGAATCTGTGGTCGTAAATACTTGCTGACACTCGTGTTCTTTATCGATGATGTAAGTCTCTTCTACCGTCAAGATACCCATGACTTCGCCATCTTGAGCGACCAATGCGACTTTGTCGCCTTGACTCAAACTATCTGCAGTCGTTTTTGGCGCAGACAACGTAATAGGAATTGGCCAAAACAACCCTGCGTTTTCGCCGCTCTGCAGACGCATATTATCAACCACACCCTGCCAGTCCGCCTGATTCATAAAACCATTTAGCGGAGTAAAACCGCCAATACCGAACATGATTAAATCACCGCGCTCACGTGAGCTTAAGGTGATGGTTGGCAAGGTACTGGCAAGCTCTAATGCTTGATCGCGTGCTTCACCATTTAATAGTAGTGGCTTAAGCTCTGCACTACCATGTGGAGGAACAAGTTTTGATTGGCCTGGATTCTGAACCTGGGTCTGGGACATATAGTTATTAAAACCTCTTATAAAAAGAATAATTGAGAAATGAGCAAAAATGTAAGAGCGATTAAACGTACAAAACTAAGAAGAAAGCCATCGATAGATAATGAATAGCGTGCTAACGATTGGGCATTAAAATTGATACGCATAGGCTACCTAACTTTCGTTATGAAAATTTATGCTGTGTTTGGATATGGATATGTCTGAAAGGAATTTATGTTTATGACTACAAGCTTATATGATGTATAGCTGAATTATTTACATTGCAAACGGCAATAAAACCTATTACACACGCAAATCATTTTCGTCGTTGATTTTAAGATTAAAAACAAAACTGAGATTACGTCATGTATCAATATAATTACGCTGACCAGACTTTGGTAGAGGAACGAGTTGCTCAATTTCGCGACCAAACCGAGCGGTTTTTGGCAGGTGAGTTGCCAGAAGAGCAGTTTTTGCCATTGCGGTTGCAAAACGGCTTGTATATCCAGCGTTATGCTCCGATGTTGCGTATCGCCATTCCTTATGGTTTGCTTGCCAGCTACCAGTTGCGCAAATTGGCTGAGATTACTCGCAAGTATGATAAAGGCTATGGGCATTTTACGACCCGTACCAATATTCAGCTGAACTGGCCAAAGCTAGAAGATGTGCCAGATATTTTGGCTGAATTAGCATCAGTACAAATGCATGCCATCCAAACCTCAGGCAACTGTATTCGTAATACCACGACCGATCCGTATGCTGGTATTCATAAAGAAGAAATCGCTGACCCACGTCCCTATTGTGAAATCATTCGTCAGTGGTCAACTTTCCACCCTGAGTTTGCTTTTTTGCCACGTAAATTTAAGATTGCCGTTATCGGCACCAATGATGACCGTGCGGCAACCCAAGTACATGATGTCGGTCTACACGTAAAGACCAACGATGAAGGTGAGATTGGTTTTGAAGTATTGGTTGGCGGCGGTCTTGGACGTATCCCCGTCCTTGGTAAAGTCATCAATAAATTCTTACCACGTCAGCATCTACTGAGTTATTTAGACGCTATTTTGCGTGTCTATAATTTGCATGGTCGCCGTGACAAAGGCAGCAAGTACAGATCACGTATCAAAATTTTGGTCGAAAGTATGGGCGGTCCAGCGTTCGCCAAATTGGTCAATGCTGAGTGGGAAGCTCATACCAAAGATGGCCCACTTACCTTGACTGATGAGAACTTTGCAACAGCAAACAGCTTCTTTAGCGAGCCTGACTATGTATCGTTTGACGCATTACAAGTACAGTCCGAGCTACAACAGCAACTAAACGCTGATAAAGATTTTGCCAATTGGTACAACCAAAACACCGTAGCGCACAAAATAGCTGGCTATCGTGCTGTGGTTGTTTCTCTCAAAGCAGGCTTAGTCGATGGCAAATATGTACCATCCGGTGACGTCAGTGAATCACAGATGGATGCATTGGCTGATCTTTCTGACAAATACAGCTTTGGTGAGCTACGTGGTACTTATCAGCAAAACCTAGTATTCGCTGATGTAGAGACCAACAAGCTGTATGAATTATGGCAGCACCTATCAGAGTTGCATTTAGCGCGCGCAAACATCAATACCTTAACGGATATGATTGTTTGCCCAGGTTGGGATTACTGCTCGCTTGCCAATGCAACCACGCATAACATCGCTGAACAAATTGAGAAGCAGTTTGATGACCTAGACTATCTATATGATTTGGGTGAGATTCGTCTAAACATGTCTGGTTGCATCAATGCTTGCGCGCACCATCATACAGGCGATATTGGTATCTTGGGTGTCGATAAAAAAGGCGAACATTGGTATCAGATTAGCCTTGGCGGCAACTCTAGCGATGATGCCAAACTTGGCAAAATCTTAGGAAAATCCGTGCCTGCTCTTGAGGTTGCCAATACCATACAGCAGATCGTTGATGTCTACGTAGACTTACGTGCCAGCACTGACAATGATGTAGAAAGCTTTGGTCAATTAGTTGAGCGCGTTGGTATTGATCCATTTAAGGAGAAGGTCTATGGCTAATCACCATATTTTGGACAGTCATGGCGTCGATATTGGCAGTCAAGATACGTGGCATGTACTTACTACTGATGCACTACCTGAGAGCATTGTATTGCCCAATATTACGTTACTTGAGCTATTACAAAAACAAGAAAAACCTGACGTCATCGTGCCGCTCGCTGATTTATTGGACGAATCAGGCGCACAGAATGGTGGCCTGATCAAAGAAGTCTATGAGCTAATCGTACAGCACAGTAGCCGCCTTGGATTGTGGGTTACTGCGGATACTGACGCTGATGCACTAGAAAATCTTAGTGAGTTCTTATCAACGCACGCGCTTATCGTGATTGATGTGCCGAAATTCGCTGATGGTCGTCACTTTAGTTTTACACGTACGCTGCGCCAAGTCGGCTATACAGGTGAGATTCGAGTAGCTGGCGATTTTGGCCGTGATCAAATTGCTTATATGCTACGTACAGGCGTTAATAGCTTTGTATTGAGCGAGCATGATCTAGAAGCTGACTCTAAATTCGGTATTGAGCAAGCCTTTACTGCCCTTGCTAGTAGTTATGATGGTCGAAGTGCCTCAGATTTACCGATGTTTGCGCAGTCATCAGAGCCTTCAGTTGCCTAGCTGTTGCATGGACCATAATTTTTATAGTAATACCCGATATTTTCAATCAACACTTTTACACTAACAATAATTAAGGAACGTACTATGAGCCAACTACACCCAAACCTAGATCTTGATCAAGCCAACCAAGACCTGCAAGGTAAGTCACCTGAGCAAATCGTCGAGTGGGCATTGACTCAAGCGAAAAACCCAATCATCACGACCAACTTCCGTCCGTATGAATCAGCGATTTTGCATTTGGTTGCTAAACAGCGCCCTGATATCACGGTATTGTGGGTAGACTCAGG
This sequence comes from Psychrobacter sp. AOP7-B1-25, assembly GCF_052376195.1. NCBI lineage: Bacteria > Pseudomonadati > Pseudomonadota > Gammaproteobacteria > Moraxellales > Moraxellaceae > Psychrobacter > Psychrobacter sp. AOP7-B1-25. Next base: position 100,078 of record NZ_JBQSVK010000007.1, on the reverse strand, counting down.
CTACAACACTGACGCTACTTATCAGTTTGCCAACAAGCTTATCCATGACTTGAACCTAAACGTTGTTACTTATATTCCTAAACAAACAGCTGCACACCGTGACGCGACGATGAATGGCATTCCAGGTATCGACAACCCACAGCATGATGAGTTCACTGAGCAAGTTAAACTTGAGCCGTTCCGCCGTGCATTAGATGAGCTAAAACCAGATGTGTGGTTCAATGCTATTCGTAAAGACCAAACTGAGTTTCGCCAAGGTCTTGATGTACTTAGCTTATCAAAAGACGGTGTACTAAAAGTAGCGCCATTGTTTGAAAAAACTGATGCTGATTTGGATGTATATTTAGAGGAAAACAATTTACCAAACGAGCATGACTACTTTGATCCAACGAAAGTAGAAGAAAGCCGTGAGTGTGGCTTGCATACTCAGCTATAATCTTTGATAACCGCTCACAGCACTCTGCAACAATAAAAAAGCCCTCTCAAAATGAGAGGGCTTTTTTATTGTTGGGAAGATACGTAAGTACCGTTCGTTATTGTTGACGACTATGTTGGCAACTATTAAAGTTATTTGCGACCTAGCACCCAACCGCCATCCATCAAAACGTTAGCGCCTTGCATATAATTAGAATCATCAGATGCCAAAAACACAGCAAGTGCAGCAATCTCTTCAGGCTTGCCAGCACGTTCGGCAGGAATACGCTCTAGACGTTCATCGTCAATACCCTCAGTCATTGGTGTTTTTATAAAACCTGGCGACAATGTATTAACTTTAATATCCTGACTACCAAAATCGAAAGCCAATTGTTTCGAGAACCCCAAAATAGCGTGTTTGGATGTCACATATGCTGACCCACCCGGTCCTGCCATTTGTGTCGCTTGCGAACCAACATTAATAATGGTGCCGCCGCCTTGCTTAATAAAATGCGGAATCACCATTTTGGAAGCCAGATAAGGCGCTTTGACATTAATCGCCATCAATTCATCGTAGAAATCCTCTTCTAGCTCAACAGCATTGTCATAAGTATCATGAATACCAGCACCGTTGTACAAAATGTCAATATGACCATACGTCCTTAATGCTTGGTCAACAACGGCTTGAATGTCGTTCTTTTCCGTCACATCAGCTTTGACAAAAATGGCGTCTTGATTATTATCTCTAATGTCTTTGACGATTCGATTGCCGTCTTCCTCATCGCGTCCTGTAACGACTATTTTAGCGCCTTCATTAGCAAACGCTTTGGCCGTCGCCTCACCTAACCCTGATGTGCCACCAAATAGAATCGCGACTCTGTCTTGTAATTTCATAGTATGCTTACTCTTTTGAATTATTGTTAATTATTGATATACGATTAATTGTCTTAAGACATGCTAGCACAACTTAATTTTGGGAGGTGTTAGCGTGTGTTAGATTACTTATTCATTTGAGCAAGTAAGTTCATCTATTCCTATTAGCAAGAAAAATATCAATTAATATTTCAAAAACGAATATACTAATGCCAATTCACTACGTGAGAGTATGCCTGTGATACCTCATAATGGCGGCATCCCTTATACCTTCTCTACCTTTCATAATAAACAATTAAATATATGGTGACACTATGAACACCTTCCCGCTATTTTTTAAATTAGAAGGCCGTAAAGTGCTCATCGTGGGCGGCGGCGAAGTAGCACTGCGTAAAGCGGACTTGCTCAGCCGTGCAGGTGCCTGTATCACGATTCTCGCGCCCGATATCAGCCACGAGCTACAAGCTTTACTCACTGAAGATAAGCATGAATTTATCTATGAGAATTATAATAAAGCTTATATGTCAGGCGCACGGGTAATCATTGCCGCGACTGACGACGAGACGCTGAATCACCAAATTCATGCAGATGCGACTGAGCTAAACATTCCAGTCAATGTGGTCGACACCCCGCATTTATGTGATTTTATCTTTCCAGCCATTATCGATCGCAATCCTATCGTGATTGGGATCTCATCAAATGGTAAAGCGCCAGTATTGGCACGTCTACTACGGGCACGTCTTGAGACCCTAATCCCGCAAGGCTATGGTAAATTAGCCAAGCTGGCCGGTGACTTCCGCAATGAGGTAAAAGCTAAGATACCAACGCTTACTGGCCGTCGTCAATTTTGGGAGCGCGCATTTGAAGGTCAAGTCAGCCAGCTGATGTTTGCAGGTAATGAGACTGAAGCCACTGCCCAACTGCAAGCGGACTTGGACCGTACTGCCGCTGCCATTCACCAAAACAGCGAAGATAAAAACTCGGTGAAAGAACCTGATACGAATGCGCCTGCGCTAGCACATGAGTCAGAAAAAGAAGGCACAGCAGTCGGCGAAGTCTATATCGTTGGTGCAGGCCCTGGTGATCCAGAACTTTTGACATTTAAAGCACTGCGTTTGATGCAGCAAGCCGATGTAGTATTTTATGATGCGCTGGTTTCACCGCAGGTCTTGGACTTATGTCGCCGTGACGCTGACAAAGTATTTGTCGGTAAGAAACGTAGCAACCATACAGTTGCGCAATTAGGCATCAATGAGCTACTTGTTAATCATGCCAAACAAGGTCGCCGTGTCGTACGCTTAAAAGGTGGAGATCCATTTATCTTTGGACGTGGCGGCGAAGAGATCGAAAGCTTACGAGCAAACAATGTGCCATACCAAGTAGTTCCAGGTATCACTGCTGCCAATGCTGCTGCTAGCTATGCAGGAATTCCTTTAACTCACCGTGACCATTCACAATCAGTGCGTTTTGTGACAGGATTTTTAAAAGCTGGTGCACCCAACAGTAACTTTAAGAGCTTCTTAAATACTGATGAAACGGTCGTATTTTATATGGGTCTGCACTCGCTGGCACGTTTGACTGAAGGCTTGGTTGACGCTGGTCGTAGTCGCGAGACGCCGATTGCTATCGTTTCTAATGCGAGTATGCCCAATCAACAGGTATTAACCGGTACGCTTGCAACGATTGTTGCCAAACAAGAGCAAGCACAATTGCCAACACCTGCTCTACTTATTATGGGTGATGTAGTCAGCTTGCATCATGATTTGGCTTGGTATAATTTGCAAAACCAGCAGCACAGTCAAAACAGTGATGACATAGCTAACAACTGGTTGCGTGAAGGCTCGAGAGGTAAAGCCGTAAAACAACCAATAGACCAACAAGCCCATGCACTTTCTATGGTCGAAAATCTTGCAACACATCAAGGAGACGGTCTGGAGCAATTGATTGTGGACTAGCGCTTCCTTCCTAAGCTGCAAAATGCTGAGTCGTAAATAAGAACAAAACCCTATCAGTATATTATTGGTAGGGTTTTGTTTTGGCAACAGCGCAAATGTCGACAATTCTTGCTAAAATAATCACTGCATTCCCTTCCTCATTTAGCCAATTATATTAAGTGCCCCTATGCCCGTACTCGCTGCCTTACCATTAACCATTTTGCACACATCCGATTGGCACTTAGGACGACGGCTTTATGGACATATGCGCTATAGCGAATTTGAAGCTTTTTTAAGCTGGCTTGAAGAGACCATCCGTACGCAAAAAGTCGATGTATTAATCGTCGCTGGTGATATCTTCGACACCATGACCCCAAGCAATAGAGCCCAAGCACTGTACTATGAATTTTTGGGTAAGGTATCAAAATCTTGCTGCCAACATATCATTATCGTGGCAGGCAATCATGACTCCCCGACATTTTTAGACGCACCCAGTCAGGTCCTAAAGTTTTTAAACGTGCATGTGATCGGTACGGCTTGCGATGATGTCAACGATGAAGTGCTGTTGTTAAATAACGCTCAAGGCGTGCCCATCTGTATTGTCGCAGCAGTACCTTATCTGCGCGACCGCGATGTTCGTAGTAGCGGTGCTGGTGAGTCTATGGACAGTAAAGACGCCAGCGTGATTAATGGTATTTGTGCGCATTATGATGCCGTAGCAGCCATTGCCAAATCGCACCAACAGACCATTGTCAAAACACACAGTCGTCATATTCCTATTATTGCTACTGGTCATTTATTTGCCTCAGGTGGTAGCACCACTGCCGATGATGGCGTGCGTGACTTATATATTGGCAACTTAGGTAAAATCTCTGCCGAAATGTTCGACGAGTGCTTTGATTACGTCGCACTGGGGCATTTGCACGTACCGCAGCGTGTGGGCGGGCGCGAGCATATTCGCTATTCAGGTTCACCTATTGCTATGGGGTTTGGTGAAGCCAAGCAGCAAAAGCAGGCTTTACTGATACAATTCGGTGCAGCATTAGACGATATTAAAGAGAGTATTGATAACAAAAGCCATCATGAAAGTATAAGTGAAGCTCCAGCGGCGAACCTAACCTCTGATATGGCTCAGCTTAGTAATACATCTACCAAGCCTAAGATGTCAGTAGAAAAACCCACGACCAAAAAGGCAGCCAGTCAAACCGACTTTATCGATGACTTATTTGGTTTTGATGACGCAATAACAGACGAGTTGGTATCAAGCGAAAAGATTAACAACAGCGCTCAAGAAGACATCGGTATTGAAGCAGAGAATAGTAATGAAGACAATAATATCGAAGAAAAGGCCACCAAAACCGATATAGCTCAGAGTATCATCGGCATTTCAGAGTCAACGCCTTCAACCTCTGCGTTCGCTGATCAACTACTCCACCATGATGCTGAACGTCAGATGCAAGTGTTATCCTTACCTATTCCAAAATTCCAAAAGTTGGCACAAATATCTGGCGATTTGCAGACTATTCAACAGACAATCGACAGCACCATTCAGTCTTTAGCACCGAGCGAATCGGTTTGGCTTGAGCTCATTTATACCGGTGACGATATTGTCAGTGACTTGCGTGAGCAGATTCAAGTTATGGTCGATAGCTTGCCCTGTGAGGTGTTGAAAATAAAAAACCCTCGTACTTATAACAAAGTGTTGAATCAAGAGGCGGCTTCTGAGACCTTGCAAGACTTAAATGAGATGCAAGTATTTGAGCGTTGTTTGAGTGCTAATGAGGTGACAGATGCGCAAAAGCTGACCTTACGTGATGCTTACGCACAGATTATTCATAACATTCATCATAACGATACACAGGCTGAATAACCAAACCTTAAGTATCATGCTTTGAAGCATTAACCCTATTTTAAAATAACAACTGTTCCAATAATGATAAGACCCAACCATGCGCCTAATTGAACTACGACTAAAAAACCTAAACTCGCTAAAAGGTGAATGGCACATCGACTTTACGAATGCCGCTTTTATTAATGAAGGTATATTTGCCATCACAGGGCAAACGGGCGCTGGCAAGACCACCATTTTAGATGCGATTTGTTTGGCACTATATAGCCGAACTCCTAGATTGGGTGACATTACGGGCTCAGCCAATGAGATGATGACCCAAGGTACAGGCGAGTGCTCAGCCGAGGTAGTGATAGAGATCGGTGATAAGCATTATTGCTGCTCATGGTATCAGCATCGAGCGCGCAAAAAAGCCAAAGGTAATTTGCTGCCCATCAAGCATGAAATCAGTGATGTCAAAAGCGCAAAGGTATTAGAAGAAAAAAAATCTAAAACAGCCGTCTATATCCAAGACTTAATTGGCATGGATTTTAATCAGTTTACCCGTTCCATCATGCTGGCACAGGGTAGCTTTGCCGCTTTTTTAAAGTCCGATGTCGCTGACAGAGCGGCCATTCTAGAAAAAATCACTGGTACAGCCATTTATGCCGAGATATCTAAAAACGTGTTTGAAAAAAAACGACACGAAGAAAACCAACTGGCCAAACTACAAGCCGGCATCGACAGCTTACCCTTATTAAGTGATGAAGATGAGGCGCAGCTGCACGTGGAATTAACCACTCTCAAGCAGGAGCAAGCCGTACAGCGCAAAGCCTTTAAGGAAGTGAGCGACCAACTACAATGGTTGGATAAAGTCACAGAATTACAGCAAAATCTGACCAAGCACCAAGGATTAATGGCAGACGCATTGCAAGCGCAGCAAGACTTTGTGTCAGAAGCCATGCGTTTGGATGCTGCCAATAAAGCATTAGAGCTTGACAGTCCGTTTCGAGAATTGACTTATAGCCGAAAAAAAGTGCAAGACCTACAGATAGAAAACACCACCATCACTCAGGAACTACCAACGCAACAGGCTTCTGTGCTAAAAGCTAATAATGAGTTGCACACTGCTACCACCATAGAGGCGCAAGCGACAACAGCACTGAATGATACCCTGCCAGTTATCACAAAAGTGCGGGATCTAGATAACAAAGTTAATCAGCAAACCCGATTGTTAGCAGACGACACGCAACGCAAAAACATGCTTGCTACTAGCATGCAGAACTTACGTCAACAGATAGACACACACCAACAAACCGAAAGTGATATTAAACGTCAGCTTAACCACATAAAAAAATACTTTAGCGACTACCCAGAGCTCAATAATTTAGATAGCGACATACCCACTTTTAATGACAACTGTATTCGATTAAAAACGCTTTTAACGAGTAATATCAGCCTAACAGCAGACAAAGCCACACAGCATCAGAAAATGCGTGAGCAACAAGACAATGCGGATACATTATCAAAAAAACTAGAGACAGATAAGTCATCAATCTCGCAGCAACACACGCAACTTGCCAGCTTACAACAGCAGCAAGACGCTCTTGTGAAAGACCAATCGGTTGCGAGTATGCGCAGCGAGCAAGAACAGATTGGTCAAATAAGCGCTCATATTGAGCAAGTCCGTTTTAAGCTACAGCATTTATCTGAATTATCTGACCAAATCAGTCAGATTGACCTGACACTGCCAGCACTAAATAAAGAGCTGGCTACGTTAGCAGACTCGATTGTCCAACGTCGGTCAAACTTACAAGGGGCCAAATCCAAGCAGCAAGAAAAACAGGAGCATCTAAGACTACTACAGAAAGTCGCCAAGCTTGAAGATTACATCATAGAGCTAGAAGACGGTACGCCCTGCCCGCTTTGCGGCGCGCATGAACATCCTTATGGTAAGGATCATCCATTATTAGATAAGCATACAGACGGCGATAAATCTCAGTCGCGAATGCAACAAACCCAGCAGCAAATAGATGATCTAGATACGTTGATCGAAAATATCGAGCAGACCCTATCTAACGATAATATTAAACATGCGACAAAACAATCAGCCATCAATAGCGAACAGCAGCAATTGGCATACCTGCAGACACGATCCACAACTCTAGCCAGTGATATGCAGTCTGTTTTGGTCTCAATACTGCCTAATCAAAATACATATACCCAAGCGCTTGCTGAGATTATCCAGCCACTGACTGAGATGAGTGACTTTTATAAAAGTGCCAATGTCTTTGATATGGCTCATATTAAGCATTTTACCGCGATATTAAACAACACCAAGCAGAAGCTCAATCAACAAAAGCAGTCGACTCACACCATACTAACTGAATATGATGCTCAGGCAGAACAGATTATAGCGCTTAACAGAACGATTGAGACCGATGAAAAACAGCAACAGGCGCTGATTGATGAGGTCAACAGCATAACGACTGATATAAAATTGATATCACAAAAAATTGAAGGTATAGAAAACCATATTAATGTTAATTTTGCTGAATTGGCGCCTATTATTACGGTGGTCTGCGCGCAAGTAGATAAATACCCCATTGATAAATACAAAGCATATTTGAATACAGCACCGAACAGCGCAGACATTCAGGCGGCACTCTCGCAACTGCATCATAGTATTCAAACGCAGGCAGTATTAAGTAAGACTGAATGTGACACTCACATCGATCAACTACGCCAGAAAAGCAGTGCGCTGAAGGAATTAAAACAAACCTTTAATGAGCAAGTCGACCAGCAGCATCAGCTGAATAATAGTCTAAGCAGTATCACCGCACAAATTGATACCAAGCAACATCAGCTGGCAAGTGAAGAAGCCGCACTTCAGCAATTAGACACTTTAATTAGCGAGCATACTAAAACGCATCAGCACTTACAGGCAGAAAGAGAGGCGCTATTTGCAGATAAAAACCCTGATCACGAGAGCAATCGACTACACACAGCGCTAGATGAGGCAAAAAACAAGACAGCTATCGTACAACGGCAGGCAGATAATGCGGCACAGTTGCTGGAGCAATCACAATCGCGCGCGCAGCAATTGGCAAACGATATTGATATTGCTATGACCACACTTAATGAGCAGCAAACGAATTTTACCGCGTTATTGGCACAATCGCAGTTTACAAGCGAGGCGGATTTTGAGCAGGCACGACTGCCAAAAGAGACGCGTGATGATCTAAAAAACCGCCAGTTCGGTATTGAGCAAACATTAAACCAGACCAAAGCGCAATTGCAAGCCACACAGCAATCATTGGATGAACAGCTTGCCAATCCTTTGACTGATGAGCCAAGAGACGCACTCACTGACAAGCAGAACCAGCTACAGATAGAGATAGATAATCGTTTTGGTGCATTGGGCGCTATCGAACAACAGCTCACAACCAATGAGCAGCAAAAAACCGTACAGAGCGAGCAGCACACTGCTATCGCTGCACAAAAAGAGACCATGCAAGTCTGGCAACAGTTGTATGATTTGATTGGCTCCGCAGATGGCAAAAAATACCGTACCTTTGCGCAGGGCTTAACCTTTCAGGTGATGATTGACCATGCCAATAAACAGCTATCAAAAATGAGCAATCGCTACTTACTCATTCATGATGCAGACAACGCATTAGAGCTTAACGTGGTTGATGATTATCAGGGCGGTGATATCCGCAGCACCAAAAACCTATCAGGCGGTGAAGGTTTCATCATTAGCCTAGCATTAGCACTAGGATTGTCACAAATGGCCAGTCAAAATATACGAGTGGACTCGTTATTTTTGGATGAAGGGTTTGGTACACTTGATGAAGAGTCACTCGATATCGCGCTTGATACCCTAACCAGCCTACAACAAGAAGGCAAAATTATCGGTATTATCTCTCACGTTCAAGCGTTAAAAGAGCGTATCTTGACGCAAATCAAAGTCGAAAAAATCTCTGGTGGGTTTAGTCAGATTAGCGGACAAGGCTGTCGTAAAGTCATTAGTGAAAAAGCGTCATAATAAATTAAGCCAGACAGTTGACGGCTTTCTACTCTATTTTTGATTAAACAATTTTTAGATAGACAATAAAAAACCACCGGACATTAAGAACGGTGGTTTTTTTATAAGGCAGTTTGGGATTGATATTATTCCACTATTTAGTGACTAAGCCACTAAGCTCACTCATCAATACCGACAACGTTGATAGACCGATTTGACCTTCTTCATCGTTGCTATGCAGCTCATCTAACTTATTCATCTCTGTTGTAACTGCTGCAAGCTGATCAACGTGTCTTGCTCTCCATTCACTAAATGCTTGCTTGGCATCTGGTTTTGAGAGTACCACATCCATTAGTAGGCGCAAGCTACGCGACAGCTCGTTCACTAACGCATGGCGGGCACGGCGATCCCAATAATCTTGCTGTGGTAAGCTCGCAATATTTTCCATCATCCAATCTAACTGCAACACTTGGTAAGCTTCAAAGTATAAGGTTGCAATCTCATCGACAGGACGTTCATATTGCTCAGCAAGCAATGCAGCATCAAGTGCATCGACATGATACGGTAGCATCGCAAATAGCGTAGCATCATTATCAGACAGATCTTTTTGCATCAAGCGCTTAGTATCTTCTTGTAGATATTGCGCAAACTGCTGCTCGATAAAACCACTTGGCTTAGTCAGTTTTTCAACACTTTCACTAAAGCGGCTAATCATATCAGCGACTTGCAAGTTTTGACCGAAGGCATTGATGAACCAGACCACACCGCGCTCAAGAGAATCACGTAAACGTAGCTCAAGGTTTAACAACAATGTCGCCTCAACTTGATTGTCTAGCGCCTCTAGTGCTTTCCAAGCGCGCGATATATTGAATACGTCACGGCTAATCGCATAGCCACGTACAATAGTTGCTAGTGATTGATCGGTTTCCTCAAAGAGACGGAACAGCGCTTCAATACCTAAACGGTTCACCACACTATTGGTCAAATAAGTACTGATAATCTCACGATGCAAACGGTGCTCAGTCATCTCATCAAAGAAGCGTGAAGCAAGCTCATCTGGGAAGTACTTGCGTAGCTCATTGATAAAGTACGGATCATCTGGCAAATCAGACAATAATAAGTTGTCATAAATCCACATTTTTCCGTAGGCTAAGACCACTGCTAGCTCAGGATTGGTCAGACCAGTATCTGCTTTTTGACGTTTGGCAATCTCTTCATCTGATGGTAGGTACTCAATCGCACGATCCAAACGCCCTTCACCTTCTAACATCTGAATAAAGCGTTGATGATCACTCAGATTAGCTGCTGCACGAAGTTGACTCAGCTCGATCGCTTGTGGTTGCAAGTAGTTCTGACGCAGTACCAATTCCGCTACGGTGTCGGTCATACTCTCAAGCAGCTCATTACGTTGCTTAATTGTCATATCGCCTTGCTCAACTACCTTGCCGAGTAGGATTTTGATATTGACTTCATGATCCGAGCAGTTAACACCGCCTGAGTTGTCGATTGCATCTGTATAGATACGTCCACCGGTTTGAGCGTATTCGATACGACCTTGCTGAGTTAGACCCAAGTTACCACCTTCACCAACGACGGCTGCACGTAGCTCATTACCATCAATACGTAGTGAATCATTCGCACGGTCACCAACGTCAGCATGCGTTTCGTTCGCACTTTTGACATAAGTACCGATACCACCATTCCAAATAAGATCGACAGGAGCGCGTAGTAACGCACTAATCAAGTCATTCGGTGCAAGGCTGTCTTCACTAATATCAAAGAGCGATTTCATCTCAGGACTGATAGCGATGGTTTTGTCTTGGCGTGAGAAGATACCACCACCTTGACTGATTAACGATACTTCATAATCTGCCCATGATGAGCGTGGTAATTCAAACAAGCGTGCACGCTCAGCGTATGAGGCGGCGGTGTCTGGATTAGGATCAATAAAGATATGTAGATGGTTAAAGGCAGCAACTAACTTAGTATGCGTCGATAGCAGCATACCATTACCGAATACATCACCGCTCATGTCACCGATACCGACCACGGTAAAGTCATCACGGTTTTGGATGTCCATACCACGCATACGGAAGTGACGTTTAACCGATTCCCATCCACCGCGAGCTGTGATACCCATTGCTTTGTGGTCATAACCTACTGAGCCACCTGATGCAAAGGCATCATCTAGCCAGAAGTTGTACTCTGCTGCTAGTGCATTGGCGATATCAGAGAACGTGGCTGTGCCTTTGTCTGCTGCGACAACCAAGTATGGGTCGTCTTCATCATGACGTACCGTATTGGCTGGCGGGACAATATTGCCATCTATAATATTGTCTGTGACATCAAGCATGCCGCGTAAGAATGTCTGATAGCAAGCGATACCTTCAGCCTGAAATGCTTCACGACCATCAGCCATACTTTTGGTCTTTACAATAAAGCCGCCTTTAGATCCCACAGGAACGATGACTGCGTTTTTGACCATCTGTGCTTTAACAAGACCAAGTACTTCAGTACGGAAATCTTCCATACGATCTGACCAACGCAGACCGCCACGCGCGACTTTTCCACCACGTAAATGTACCGCTTCAACGCGTGGTGAATACACAAATATTTCAAACATTGGCTTTGGTTTAGGCAAGTTTGGAATGTCTGCTGCCAAGAATTTAAACGACAAACGATCTTTACGTTGACCGCTTTCATCTGTTTGATAGAAGTTGGTACGCACCATTGCATTGATCAAATCTAAGTACCAGCGCAAGATACGATCTTCGTCTAAGCTATCAACATCTGCTAACGCAGTTGTGATTTGCTCTTGAATCGTAGCAGCCTTTTCTTGGCGCTCCGCTTCGCTATACTTAGGATTCATGCGCGCGTCAAACAAGCTACCTAACGCTACACTGATATCACTGTTTTTGACCACCGTTTGCTGAATATAAGCACCAGAAAATGGCGCACGAGCTTGCAGCATATAGCGAGACAATGCACGTAATACAACGACATCATAGGTATCGAGCTTAGTCGTTAGTACCAGTTCGTTGAATGAATCACTTTCAATACGACCTGCCCAAATTTGTTTAAGGCTGTCTTCGAACTGACCACGCACTACTTGCATATTGACAGTATCGACATGCTCTAGCGTTAGCTCATATTCTTGCATCCAGATAGGTTGTTCTGGTAGATCAAACTCATAGGTCTGCGCAGAGATAACTGACACACCAAAGTTTTCAAGTATTGGTAATACTTTTGACAAGATAACCGGTTGTTCACGACCGTACAATTTTAGATGTAATTGGTTGTTTGCGTCACCCGTTGAACGATACAAGTGCCAAAGCATTGGGTTCTCTGCGGTCAATCCAGCCAAGCGCTTTGTATCTTCGACTGCAGTACGAGCATCAAAACGCTCTTGGTAGGCAGCAGGAATATAGTTTAAGAAGCGACGGTTTAAAGCGTTGGCTTGTTGCTCACCCACGTTGTCGAGTAGCATTTTTTGATAATTGTCATCCCACGATTGCATGAGTGCCGACAATTTGGCTTCAAGTGTGGCGATATTGACGTCATTTACTTGACCAGGCACGGTACGTACGTGGACATGCACACGAGCATGTGCAGACTCGTTGAACTCAGTGGTAAACCCTGAAGACATACCGTTGTAGGCGTCTTTTAGGACGTTTTGTACCTTGATACGTAGCTCAGTGTTGAACTTGTCACGTGGGATATAGACCAAGCACGAAACAAAACGCTGATAATGGTCGATACGGCTAAACAGACGTAAGCTTTTCTTATCTTGTAGCTGAGTAATACCCGAAACAATTGGGTATAGTTCTTCGACGCTGGCTTGGAATAAATCATCACGTGGTAACGTGTTAATCACATGCATCATCTTATGGTGAGCATGACCGTCACGTGGCAAGTCTGCCATTGCCATAATCTTGTTGGCTTTTTCGCGCAATAGTGGTATTTGCTGTACTGTCAGCTGATAAGCTTGTGACGTGAGCAAGCCAACAAAGCGGTATTCACCAATTAGTTTACCATTGTCATCGAACTTATGAATACCCAAAAAGTCCATATATACTGAACGATGCACAGGTGATACACGGCTGGATTTAGAGAGCATCAACACACGTGGTTCAGTCAACAATTGCTTTAACTCTCTAGGCAATTGGCTGAAGCTTTCTGATAGTTTGTCTTTTTCAGAGCCACGTAATAGACCAAGGCCACTATTACCAATCGCAAATAAATCCAGATCGGTTGGTTCAGCAGTCACTTCGATAGACTGTCCGCCTTCTAAGCGGTATTCACGATATCCTAAGAATATAAAGTGATCGTCTAAGATCCAATCCAAAAATGCTTGGATTTCTTGCTGTGAGTAGAATACTTCTGGTAGCGGCTTAGTCGAAAGCTCAGTTTTAATGTCATTTAACTGTGCACGCATCTGTTTCCAATCGCCAACGACGGTATCAAGCGTGTCAATTTTTGACATGAGCATCTGTTGTAACGCTTCTAAGTCTGCATCGTCTTGATAAGCAATTTCACAATGAATCAATGACATATGTGAAGTAGCACTTTCATGTGCGCCTTCGATATGCGTAATATCACCATTATCATCACGTTCAACATTGATAATGATGTTATAAGTACGATGAACATCGATACCTTCAGCTTCAAGGCTCATCAAAATCGTATCAACTAAGAATGGTCTATCATAAGCTGCAATTTGAATGACCGTATGTGAGCTGTGAAAGTGCTGCTCTTCTGCTGCTGGGTTTAGTACTGTCAGCTGCGGCTTGCTGCCATTGTAAGCTTTGAGTAGTGTAAAGTGGTGTAGCGCCATGCCCGCCAAGTCAGCATTACTAATCGCCTCTGCAGTTTCTTGATGCAACGGCTGATAATAGCTATGAATAAAATGATCAAATAGCGATTTGTCTTTTTGTACATAACTGGTAGCAATATCGCTTATCTGGCTAATGCGCTCTTTTGCGATACTGAGAGAGTTTGGCATTTCTTATGTCCTTTTTTTATAGATTTGGTTTAACACTTATTTATTTAAGATTATCGATTTATATTGACTACTATTGCTACCTATTCATCATTGGTGCAACGGTGCAGTATATCCATTCACGCGACTTATTTTATTTTTATAACGACTAGAATTCTTCTCCTTTTTTACTCTTATTTTTTATCAATATATAGTCATCAGAATTTAACACCACCAATATAGTGAAGTGTAACGCACATAAGGCGCGAGCTAAAGTGTACAACATCATTTCATGAATCAACAACGCGTCGATAACCTTTACTAATGAGATAATACGATTTTAAACATTGATATTGATGATTCAGTGCTGGCAGGCGGATACTCATGGTAATTGGAGACGTTTTTTTGTTAGAATATGCCAACATATTTAAGAGCGTACGACTCGCTCACTATTAACTTTCAATGCTAAGGGCAAAAGGTATGATGAATATTTTGGTGGTTGGCTCAGGTGGTCGCGAACACGCATTGGCATGGCAATGTGCAAAAGATGACAATGTAAAAAATATTTACATCGCTCCTGGTAATGCTGGCACCGCCCTTGAGCCTAAATGTCAAAACGTTACACTAGAGTCTACCGATGCTGAAGCAGGCGAGCATAGTGCTGTTATCGCGTTTTGTCAAAATAACGATATCGATATGGTGATTGTTGGTCCAGAAGCGCCGTTGGTTACGGGTATTGTTGATGCTTGTCGTGAAGCAGGAATTAACGCATGGGGACCAACAGCGTACTGTGCACAGTTAGAAGGCTCAAAAACTTTTGCCAAAGAGTTCATGGAGCAAAACAACATCCCAACGGCTGCTTATCAAGGGTTTACCGATGCAGTCGCTGCTAAAGCTTATGTCGATGAGCAAGGCGCGCCTATCGTTATCAAAGCAGATGGGCTTGCTGCAGGTAAAGGCGTTATCGTTGCTGAAACGATCGAACAAGCGCATGAAGCTATCGATGATATGCTAGCAGATAACAAGTTTGGTGATGCCGGCAGCCGCGTGGTTATCGAGCAATTTTTGCAAGGCGAAGAAGCCAGCTTTATCTGTATGATTGATGGTGACAATATCCTGCCAATGGCAACCAGCCAAGATCACAAACGTGCTTTTGAAGGCGATACCGGTCCGAACACGGGTGGCATGGGTGCATACTCTCCTGCTCCCGTTGTTACGAGCGATGTTCACAACAAAGTCATGCAGAAAGTGATTCAACCAGTGGTTGATGCTATGAAAAATGCAGGCCATCCTTATACTGGCTTCCTATACGCTGGACTTATGATTGATAAAGCAGGCGACCCTTATGTCATCGAGTTTAACTGCCGTTTTGGTGATCCAGAAACACAGCCTATCTTAATGCGTTTGCAGTCATCAATGGTAGATTTAGTCGCACAAGGCTTAGCCGGTCAGCTACCTAGTGAAGCAAAATGGGATGCTCGCCCTGCTCTAGGTATCGTTGTTGCATCAAAAGGCTACCCTGAAACTTCGTCGAAAGGTGATGTGATTGCTGGCTTGCCAGAATTAGATCCCAACAACGATAACGCTGTTAAAGTTTTTCATGCTGGCACAGCATTTTCTAACGATAATGATAAAGAGGTCGTTACAAATGGCGGACGAGTCTTATGTGTAACCGCCCTAGCAGATAGCATTTCTGATGCTCAGCAAGCAGCATTAGCAGTCACCGCTGCTATTAGCTTCGATGGTGCGCAGTATCGCCGTGATATTGGTCACCACGCCATCACTCGTGAAAATGCTTAGCAGCTAAAGCATACTAAAAGACATATTGAGTAACGTCTTGGGCAATATTTTAGATAATGCGAAGGTTTCGTCTAATATGTTTGCTTAATAGTATTTCTATATTTATAGCTCTATATCACTATTTGACCTAGCATCATGCTAGGTCTTATTTTTAGTATCTTTTTGATACTTACCCATCGGCTATAAATAGATTTTTCTAAATTTAAATGATCAGTGAATTTTCTAGAAAATTCTAACTACTTATTAATCATACTCAAATTAGTAAGTACCTATTTATCAATAGTTATCAATAGATATTGGCTTACAAAGTAACTATCAATGGCCAGCTCAGGCTCATAAAACCAGCACACTTTATATGATACAATTTTGTACCTGTGCATCACGTCTCCCTTGTATTGTAGGTTTCGAACCCGCAAATCAATACCAATTGGATGAATGATTATACTTATGGCAAATGATACGTCTAAACCTTTTAGTAACAAGCAATCAATCGATAGCCTAAAAACCTCAGGTTTTGATCGTCGTATGTCGATTGCAAAAACTTCTTTGAATATTGGTCGTCGTTGGGCGGGTAATAGCGTGTCTGGTATGTTCTTAAATAAAGAAGCACGTACTGCACGTAATCAGGCGTTTATGGAAACTCAGGCAAATTATCTGGCATCTGAGCTAGGCAAGTTGAAAGGTTCAGTCGTCAAAATTGGTCAGATGCTAGCGATTTATGGTGAGCACATACTACCGCCAGAGATCACGCGGGCTCTGCAAACCCTTAATGATGATACAGCGACACTAACTTGGCCAACGATTGAGCAAACCTTGCGTCAGTTATTGGGTAACAAACTAAATGAGCTGAACGTTGACCCTGTCCCAATTGGAACTGCTTCTCTTGCTCAAGTTCATCGTGCGACCGTAGTCGCCACTGGCGAACAAGTCGTTTTGAAAATTCAATATCCGGGTGTGGCAGATGCTATCAACTCTGATCTTGCTTTGTTCAAGCAGTTGTTAAAAGTAAGTAATATCGTTCCTCAAACACGCTCACTTGATGCTTGGTTTGAGGAAATACGTGACCTACTCCACCACGAAGTTGATTATGATGCGGAAGCGGCTACGACAGAACGTTTTTACGAGCGTTTAATCGACGATCCACGCTATATCGTTCCTAAGATTAATCGTACTTACTCTAAAAAACGTTTGCTATGTATGTCGTATGAGCCAGGTATTACGGTAGTCTCAGAAGCATTACAACTGTTACCTCATGAACGCCGAAATGCCATTGGTCAAGCGGCTATCGAAATCATGATGCAAGAAATTTTTGTATGGGGTGAAATGCAGACAGATCCTAACTTTGGTAATTATTTAGTGCGTGTGAGCGAAAGCGAAGAAGATATCGATAGATTAGTTTTACTAGATTTTGGGGCAATTCGTCAGTTTGATGGCAATTTATTAACGATTGCCCGTGGTTTACTACGTGCAGGATATCGCCATGACCAACAAGCAATGAACTTGGCTATGACGGGATATGATTTTTTCGATAGTATGAGTAGCAAGGTACGGTCAGATATTGCTTCGTTATTTTTACTGGCTACAGAGCCTTTTAGTGATCCTGATAAAAACACTAACATCCCTAGTGAATGTTTGGACAACCAGAACCGCTACATTTGGGCGAATAGTAAGTTACATTCACGTTTATCTGCTACTGCTACACGCGCAATGCAGTCTTTTGAATTTAACTTACCACCGAAAGAATTTATGTTTATCAGCCGTAAGTTTATCGGTGCATATACTTTCTTGACTGTTCTAAATGCTCATACCAACTCTAATAGCCTTGTAAAACCTTATTTATAAACTGTGTAAATTTTGAACCGTCTTTTAGTGACGGTTTTTTGGCTTTAGATTTTATTTGCTTAGGCTATTTTATATCTAATACTGTTAGGTCTACTGTATATCACCAATATAAACTGCATATTTTTACTTAGGCTATTATTTTTCGTTCATAGTACTTACCTGCCAATTATCAAACCTAGTCTTGTACCACTTCGGCTTACGAATACTCAGCTCCCAACATACCTCTTGTCGTGCAAGGTATTTCACTTCGAAATGCGTGCGCTGACTAGTCGCTGGTACTCGAGTACGTGTCGATGGTAGGCACCATACTTTAGTTGCTTGGTGCTCTGCATTGTCCATATAGGATTCGATATTAGTCACCAATATTATTTCTCCGCCCACCTGCAAGCGTGATAATAAAAACTCAAAAAAAGGCATATTCAGCCACTGCTGATTTGGATTGTGCTGCTCAGGATTGGGATAAAGAATGAATATTTTAGCCAAGCTGTTTGGTTTGATGGCGTGCACTGTCCATGCAATCGCATCCGCATGAATCGCATCTAGGTTTGATAGATTTTGTAGAGTGGCTAATTTTGAGAATGCTTCAAATTTATTACGCGTGCGTTCAATGGCTATCAGATGCTTATCAGGATTTTGTGCGGCAAAGCTAAGTGCATGCTTACCCTTCCCTGTCCCAATTTCTAGCATCAACGGTTTTTCATCTTTATTGTCACTGATAATACTTGGAATAATAAAGTCACGCGGTGCTGACAGTTTTTGTGGTTGAAAGGCACGCTCTTGCTGATGCGTGAGATCAATATTGTCGGTCATCTACTATCCTTAAAGCATTTGTCTTTTGTCATTATTCGGCCCCATGCTATTATATAACCAATCTAATTGAATAGTAATACAGCAACAGCAAGTACGCTTTATTTTGTCGTAATTTAGATAACGAATTCGTCTTACGCTTTACCCTATGCAACCGATACTAATAACATTTAGGACATTGCTCTTTTCTTATGACCGACTCTACTGCAAATACGCACCCAAAGACCTACCCTTGCCCACGTTGCGGTACTCAGACGGCCTGGCAAGACAATAAATATAAGCCGTTTTGTAGCAGTCGCTGCAAACTGATCGACTTAGGTGCTTGGGCAAACGAAGATTACACTTTACCTGCAGAAACTACGCCTTTCTCTGATGAGCTATAACCCACACTTTTACTCAATTTTATACCAAGGATGTTTGACATGTCTGCTACTTACCTGATGCCCACTTATAATCGTCAACCAATCAACTTTACGCGCGGTGCAGGCAGCTGGCTCTATACCAAAGATGACACACCTTACTTAGATGCCTTAACTGGTATCGCAGTATGTGGCCTGGGACACTGCCACCCACAAGTCACTGACGCTATTCAGCAGCAAGCAGGTACGTTAGTTCACACCAGCAATCTGTTCGGTATTGATTGGCAAGAGCGTGCTGGAGAGATACTGTGTACCGCTGCCCAAATGGACAGTGTCTTTTTTGCCAATAGCGGCGCCGAAGCAAACGAAGCAGCATTAAAAATGGCACGATTATATGCACATAAACAAGGATTCAAACGTCCAAAAGTTATCGTCATGGAACAATCATTCCATGGTCGTACGCTATTATCTTTATCAGCTACTGCCAATCCAAAGGCACGTGAAGGGTTCTATACATTAGATGAAGATTTTATTCGTGTGCCATTTGGTGACATTGCTGCCATCCAACAGGCGGCACAAGATCACGATGAGATTTGCGCTATTTTTGTAGAGCCAATACAAGGTGAAGGTGGTCTCAATACAGCGGCCAATGGCTTTGCTTATCTTGAAGACTTACAAGCAGAATGTGAAGCTCATAATTGGCTATTTATGCTGGATGAAGTGCAAACAGGTAATGGTCGTACTGGCAAATATTTTGCCTATCAGCATAGTAACGCTCGCCCTGATGTACTGACGACAGCTAAAGGACTGGGGAATGGCTTCCCAGTCGGTGCGTGTATGGTGCGTGGCCGTGCGAATGGCTTATTTGGTGCTGGTAGCCATGGCTCAACTTATGGTGGCACGCCATTAGCCAGTCGCGTGGTTCATAGTGTGTATGACGTATTAGCCAACAGCGATATTATGAATAACGCGGTCACCGAAGGGTTGTTCATTCGTGAGACGATAGTCGATACACTAGGACAGCATGACATCAGCAGTCGCGGTGCCGGTATGATGATCGGTATTGTATTACCTGAAGACATGGACTGTAGCCAGCTCGTAAATTGTGCTCGTGATGAACAGAATCTAATCATCAATGTCACTGGTGGTCATGTAATACGCTTATTACCACCGCTTAATATGAATCGTGATGAAAGCACACAAGTGGCTGAACGCTTGATTAACTTATTAACACCTTCCTTTTAAAACAAGATTTTTGAAGCACGTTGATACAGTATGCAATCATATTTTATCAATAGTTAAATATAAAAAAGACATAAACCGATAAGGCTTATGTCTTTTTTATGGGTTAATAAGAAGAATTACGAGCGGGCTTCAAACGCATCCTCAAAGATACCAACGATTTGTTCATGACTTGCTTGGATGGGATTAGTTAAACCACACACATCTTTGAGTGCATTTGTTGCTAGCTCATCAAAATCTTCACGTTTAACACCAAGCTCTTTTAATGACTTCGGAATATTGACAATATCTGCCAGTTTTTTAATCGCGTCAATCGTATTTAAACCTGCTAAGTCGCTATTGTTGTCATTTAAGATTTTGCCAACGGTATTCAACCTTTCTGTAGCCGCTGATTCGTTGAATGCTTCGACATGTGGTAATAGCAACGCATTACATACGCCATGAGGTAAATCATACATGCCACCTAACTGATGAGCCATTGCATGAACATAACCAAGTGATGCATTGTTAAATGCCATTCCTGCTAAGAATTGAGCATAGGCCATGTTTTCTCGAGCGACCATGTTTTTCGGTTCTTTAACGGCAGTCGGTAGAGAAGTTGCTATGAGCTCAATAGCTTTGACAGCACAGGCATCTGTAATTGGGCTAGCACCTGTAGAAACATAAGCTTCTACCGCATGGGTCAATGCATCCATACCAGTCGCCGCCGTCAAACCAGCAGGCATATTAGACATGATACCAGAATCGTTGATCGACAAAATAGGCGTAACATTAGTGTCCACTATCGCCATTTTAACATGGGTATTTTCATCTGTAATAATACAGAAACGGGTCATTTCAGAGGCAGTACCTGCGGTGGTATTGATAGATACTAACGGCAGTTGAGGTTTTTTTGATTGGTCAAGGCCTTCATAGTCTTCAATCTTGCCACCATTGGTTGCAACCAACGCAATTGCTTTAGCACAGTCATGAACCGACCCGCCACCAAGCGATATCATCAAATCTGCATCAAACGATTTTAGTTCTGCAAGTCCTGCATTGACATTACCAACTGTCGGATTAGGCTGAACTTCAGTAAAAATTTTGACTTTTATATTTTTTGATTCGAGTGGCTTTTTAACTTGATCTACAACACCAATCTTTTCAAGAATACTGTCAGTAACGATAAATACTTTTTTGCAGTTTAGTTTGTCTAACTGCTCAATACCTTTTGCTAAAGCACCTTCACCGACTAAGTTGTTGGAAGGTATGAAAAATTGTGATAAAGCCATAATAACATCCTTGTTAATTTTACCTAATTAAAACTTAGCATATAGCTAAGCAGAGTAATGATGCTTAATTCCCTTATATTTCCAAGGTCATCACATCATAATTTAAGAAAATAACTATACTTTTCACATTGCTTCTATTTATAAGAGCCGTATGCAGCTTGTTACTCATAGTAAGAACACAAAAAGACAATGCGCTAAGCAATCAAGTCAACCCATTCTGAAAACGGGTTACTCATCAACTGCCACTGTGCAGGGCCTTGGGCCATCTCGTCATCGTTAAGCAAACAATCATTGAATTTATCGATAAGATTTGACTCATCCATTTCTATCCCAATCAACACAATCTCCTGACGGGCATCACCTTTACTCTCATCCCAATTACTTTCTATAATGTCACGATTCTGCTGATCTTCTGGCCATTCTTCTTCAGGAACTGTTGCCCACCAGTACCCAGCCAGACCATGTCTGGCCATCGCACCAGCTTGTGACCAAGAACCTGCCAGCTTAGGATTAGACGCAAGCCAAAAGAAGCCTTTTGAGCGCACCACACCTTTCCATTCTGTATTAATAAAATCGTAAAAACGCTGCGGATGAAAGGGACGACGGGCTCGATAAACAAAACTACTGATGCCATACTCCTGTGTCTCTGGCGTATGCTCTCCCCTAAGCTCTTTTAACCAGCCTGGTGCTTCAGAGGCTGCTTCAAAATCAAATAGATCGGTGTTCAGTAGCTTATCTAGATTGACTTGACCAAACTGAGAAACCTCAATTTTAGCTCGTGGATTTAAGGAATGAATAATCGCTAGTAGTCTTTCTTTCTCGTCATCTGAAATTAAATCAACTTTATTCAAGACAATGACATCACAAAATTCAATTTGATCAATAAGTAAATCAACCACGGTACGTTCATCTTCCTCACTTAATGACTCACCTCGAGATTGTATGCTGTCGTAAGAACTGTAATCCTTTAAAAAGTTAAAAGCATCAACGACAGTGACCATGGTATCTAGACGAGCAAATTCATTTAGGCAGGAACCATCGTCATCTTCGAAAGTAAAAGTTTCTGCCACAGGTAATGGTTCAGAAATGCCTGTTGATTCGATGACCAGTTGATCAAAGCGATTGTCTTCTGCTAGACGTCGTACTTCTATCAATAAATCTTCTCGCAAGGTGCAACAAATACAACCATTGCTCATCTCGACCAGCTTTTCATCGGTTCGGGACAGCTCAGCCCCGCCGTCTCTGACCAATGCTGCATCAATATTTACTTCAGACATATCATTCACAATAACCGCAATGCGTCTACCCTCACGATTATTCAAAATATGATTGAGTAGCGTGGTTTTACCTGCACCCAAAAACCCAGACAACACGGTCACAGGTAGTTTTTTTTCGATGGCTAAAGAATTACTCATTGGCTGTCTCTTCTCTATCAATTTGTATGCTTGTTATTAAATATGCTCAAAAAATATTGGTTATTAAATATGGTTACAGTTTGAATGACCGTTTGGTGTGACTGTCAGTACGTGCTGACTTTCAACAGACTGATAAGTACTAGCTCTCAAAAGGCGTATAAGGTGAAAAATGAGGTACAGCAAGAATCGCTATATTTATTAAGCATATTGGCAATGTTATAACATAACATTCGGTAATTCAACTGAGTTCTGCATATTAATGATCTTCCTGATATATCTGCGAACCTAAAAGCACCACCCAATTCTACTTGTTTAGACTGAGTCGGCATGGAACATATAGCTCTACCCCTTTATATCAAGAACACACTTTGCCCAAGCTACATAAGTGGTTTGGGTCGATTCCGAAGCACTCATAGAGACCTTAACCACTAAAAAGATATGCTATTGGTCGCGGGCCAGGCCAACCTTATGGCGAAATCGACCAAACGGCTATTATTTATGGCAAAGTGATTATTCACGCCAATGTTTTCACTGGGCTTTATGCTTCTATCCGTGCTGATGAAATAGATACACAAGGTGAAATGGAAACTAATCCGTAATGCTGTGGTCGTAAATGGAAGCATTCAAAAAACGAATGATGTACTGATAGAAAATAGCTGCATCGAAAAAATACAATGCAGTATTACAGGTGTGTCCGATGCAAAAAACATCGATGTCGAAGACACTGTAAAAACAGAATCGATAACAGCGGCTGTTGGTGGTATCACAAGCTACACGGACACGCCCAATACATAGCCTGCGACACTGGGTTTGAAGACACTGAATATAACATAGCAATATGCCAAACAATTTCTAAAGCGTTTAAGCGTTAGAGTCCGTACCAGTAAAGGTACGGACTTAGGATTACTGCCGATAGATGAATTAGAAATGCTTTTTAAATAAGTGATGACTAGTCAAATAGCGGAAATTGCTATGAGCGATATTGAAGAAAATATTATGACTCAAACTGAGTAAAGATGCGGTTTATCGTTCCTCTCTAAGAACATGTCCTTATTTCAAACATGCCTTAATTTGCATGGAAATACTTTTTCAGCACTTCTAGGCAACGAATAATTTTGGCTGGTTGTTGGTCACGGTTCAATGTTACCGCATACAATACAAAACTTGGTAACTGATAGCCGGTCAACACTTCTACCAATTCTCCGCTTTCAAGCTCTTTCTTGACATCCATTTCTAACATTCTGACCAACCCGTGACCTTCTTTGGCCAATGTTGTCGCCATAAATACATTGTTAGTATAAATACGAGAGTTCATTTTGACTCGCGTTTTTTTGCCAGTTTCAGTCTGAATCATGTCAATCTGATTGGCATCTTTCATAATTTCAATACAGATCAATTGGTGCTCAGTTAAATCTTTAGGCGTATTTAGCTTGTCATGTTGACGCAAGTACTGAGGTGAGGCAACCAATAATTGGCGTACATCCGTTAATGGATGGCTGCTTAAGCTAGAGTCGTTAATAGATGGACTCATGCGAATAGCAATATCAATACGTTCATCAATCATATCAATATAATGATTGTCAGCTAGATAGGTGACACTTAAATCATCGTGTGCCGCCATCCACGTAGAGAGTGCTGGAAGTATATGGTTGACACCAAGCTCAGGAGTAGTCGATACACGCAAACTACCTGCCAGCTCATCACGCAATTGATTAACTTTGATACGCCCTTGTTCAGCTGCACTGACCACATCTTTTGCAGCTTCATAAAAGCTTTCGCCAGCTTCTGTTAAGCTTAGCTTACGAGTTGAGCGATGTAATAATACTACGCCAAGATCATTCTCTAACGAACGAATTTGCTGACTTACTGCACTTGTCGTAATACCTAGCTCACGTGCTGAGCCACTAAAAGAGCCATGTCCGACCACACTGGCGAACACAGCCATACCGCGCAAATTATCCAACATATTCTCACCTAAACGTCATTTCTGTTTTTAATATAACTTAACCATTATAACGACTTTGTATTTATCTTATCGTTATCAAATGGTTCTCTCTTGTTTGATAAATATATTTTGACTCGTAATAAAAACAAAAATATCAAGGCGATATATTCTTATCACCTTGATATTTAATATAAAACCACGTTCAATATATAAATATACTTTTAGATATTCGAAGCAATCACTGCTCTAAGTCTTAATATAGCTGTACTTTACCCATTTTCCCCTCACCGCGTTCAGTTAAATACTGCATAACTGGTGTGTTTAGTAATTTTGTTTCAGCAATGGTTTTCGCCTGCTCTAAACGTTTTTTCTGTCGACGCTCTGGGGTTTTATCTTCGGCCTGCATGATACTACTATCAATTTTTAAGTCAATGTCAGCTTGCATAAATTCCTGTTGTAACTTGGCAGCTAATTGCTGAAAAGTAGCCTGCAGATGCTTACTATCAACACTAGTCAAAAATATGGCTTTACCATTGCACTGACCAGTCATTGTACCTTGTCGGGCTAGTGCTAGCTCATCTTGTGCCAAAATCTCTCCTTCGCGAGCAGTTTGTAACCAGTAATCCCATTTTTCCGGATTCCACTCACCTGTCAACTCTTGAGGTGAACAGCGTAGTAAAGTGCGTGGATCTTCGTCAGAGTGGGTCATTAACTGAGAATCATTTACGCCAGGCTCAACAACTGGTTCAGGCTCAACAACTGGTTCAGGCTCAACAACTGGTTCAGGCTCAACAACTGGTTCAGGCTCAACAACTGGTTCAGGCTCAACAACTGGTTCAGGCTCAACAACTGGTTCAGGCTTAGCACTATAAACTGACTGTACTAATTCCTCGTTATCATAAATACCACTTTGCAGGTCATCGTGACTTGGTGCTTGATAATCAACATTATAAAGCTCTGGCGGCGGTGCTGACGCTTCATGTGTAATAGCGTCTGGAGCTGAGCTAGAAGAAGCTGACTCTATAGCTGGTGCTTCCGTAGCAGACCCATCACTATCATAGGTATTGTTCAAAACCTCATCGACTGGTAGCGGACGGAACGCCAGTAACCTCAGAATACACATCTCAAGCGCTTGCATCGGTGTACTTGCAAGCTTGACACCTTCACGCGCTTGTACAACAATTTCATAATACAGTTGCAAAACATCGGGGCTAATATGTTGAGCTAGCTTATGAATATCTTTTGCTTGTGCCTCATTGACGTTGAGAACTACCTCAGGCAATAGCTGAGTCAATGCCAATTGATGCAATAGCTCAGCAAGCCCATCAAACATACTAGTCGCATCGACCATTTGCGCGCGCATTTGCTCAATATGATCAGCAACTGCAGACTTATCATGATTATAAATATCTGTGATTAGACGTACTAAGTCAGCGGCATCAATGAGTCCAAGCATAGCATTGACAGTGACATCATCTAATGCGCCTTGACCAAAGGCAATGGCTTGATCAGTCAATGATAAAGCATCACGTACAGAACCTTTAGCTGCACTTGCTAATTGCCAGATAGCTGGCTGAGTATAGTCAACCTGCTCTTTAGCCAAAATATTCGCCAAGTGCTCGCTAAGCAACGTTTGAGGTAGCGGGCGTAGTACAAACTGTAAGCAGCGTGAAATAATGGTAATCGGTAGCTTTTGTGGATCAGTCGTCGCTAATAAAAACTTCACATGTTCAGGTGGCTCTTCTAACGTTTTAAGTAGCGCATTAAAGCTGTGTGTAGACAGCATATGTACTTCATCAATCAGGTAAACCTTATAACGCCCTTGGCTTGGCGCATAAGGCACATTGTCTAATAGCTCACGCGTGTCTTCGACTTTGGTGCGAGAAGCGGCATCAATCTCGATAAGATCAATGAAACGCCCTTGATCAATAGCAACACAGTTATCACACACGCCGCAAGGGGTACTGGTAATACCTGTATCGCAATTCAAGCATTTAGATAAAATACGCGCAATCGTCGTCTTACCCACACCGCGTGTACCTGTAAACAGATAGGCATGATGCAGACGATTATAATCAATCGCATTAATCAACGCTTGAGACACATGCGTCTGCCCAATCAACTCGTGAAAGTTTTTTGGTCGGTATTTGCGAGCTAAAACTTGATATTGCTGCGTCATAGTAAATGCCAATGTAAATAATACAAATATAAAGGAAGCGTCGAGCTAATGAGTCATACTATGTTTAGGTTATAACTGAGCTTGAAGTTGAGCCAGCCGGTCATATAAGCGCTGAGTACTTTCATCAATCAATGAGCCTGCTTGATGAAAAACATCTAGATAAACCTCAGTATTTACACTGTCTTCGCAAGGTCTAAACTCTACACCAAGTAAAAACAAATCGTCCATTACTGGCTCTTGTAATTGGACATTGATGTCTGATAATAAGTCTTTATAAGAGAGCCTAACATTTTCTGCGCTTAGCGAACTGCTATCGTCTTGTGCATAAAACACCATGAGATAATGACGTCCAAATACATGATAAGAATGCTCATGACGGACATAACCATTCCAGCGTGAGTCTTGATCCATGGTTCTATAAGCTAAGATTTTTTCTACTAGACACGCATAGGTATATATTGACTCATCTACCAAAATATCAACCTGCTCATTTGGTAAAGGTGTACCCGCTTCATAATAACGCTCAACCATACTGTTAAATAGCTTGAACCACATCCGAGTATTTTTTTGAATCTCAACCATCAACGCATTGGCAAACACTTCTTGATTAGGTTCTGCGGCCTTAAGTAAACGTGATTCAATTTGCTCAATTAACCCATTATCAAGCAGTTGCTCTTGAACACGAATGGCTCGCTGGTGAAAATCAGGTGATTGTAGAAACTGTTTAAGCAATGTTGATTCGTTTTGGAATGATGCAAAGCTGGACAGTTGACGACGATAAAAATCTAAAAAGGTCGTTAAATCACTTGGCGTCACCAACTGATTGAGGATATCAACAAAGTTTTGATGACTAAAAACTTGTAAAATACTTTGCTCATCATCTAAATCTAGAACACAGTCCTCTGCAAAAAATCGACTGCCATATTCATAGCCAACCGCATAAGATGAATAGCCTGACTGATCGTCCTGATGATTGATAGACAACGATGTTAGACCAATAAAATAAACCGCTTTATCAATTATCGAGCCGTTCCTATCTACAATTAGGTTATCGTTTTTTTGATAAATCTGAGCATTGCGCTTGATAAGTTGGTTAACAACTTCTTTTCTCCACTCGCGAACTTTAGCGTTATCTACTTCTTGCTTATTCGCTTGCATGACAACCGTATTGACCAGCAGATAAATAGTAGCGCCAGAAAACTCAAAAACAAAATCATAACCCTGAAAATGATCAGAGTCAGTGATTTTGTCATTAGGCAACTCATACAATGATAAATAACATTGTTGAATCATTTTTTGCCATAGCGTATGTGATGCTTGCTGAGTATCCATAATACCTCTATAAACGATATTTCACAAAAAAGCTTATGCTCATTCTATGAAAATGAGCAAAAGCTTTTTGTGTTGAGTTAAGTATCAGTTTGGATGTATAGCAAGCAAACCCATCTTAGCTGTCTTGTTTGCGGCGCATGTGCGGGAACAAGATCACATCACGGATACTAGCCGAGTCGGTAAATAGCATCACTAGGCGATCAATACCAATACCCTCGCCGGCTGTCGGTGGCAGGCCATAAGACAATGCTTCGATATATTCTTCATCAAAATGCATGGCTTCATCATCGCCAGCGTCTTTTTCAGCAACCTGACCACGGAAGCGCTCAGCTTGGTCGGCTGGATCATTAAGCTCACTAAAGCCATTGGCCAACTCGCGACCACCAACAAACAGCTCAAAGCGATCGGTAATCTCAGGATTGTCATCACTACGGCGCGCTAATGGTGATGTTTCAGCAGGATACTCAGTAATGAATGTTGGCTGACGCAGCTGATGCTCAGCCGTCTCTTCAAAGATAATCGTTTGTAGTTTGCCCACACCAAACACATCTTTGACTTGTTGCTTAAGTGTCGTTGATGCATATTCTGCTAAGTATTCACGATCATTAATACGTGCCATATCGAAGTTTTCAGCATATTTTGCAATCGCATCAGACATTGATAGACGAGCAAATGGTGCTTTTAGGCTAATGGCTTCTTCTTGATAAGTCAGCTCTGTCGTACCCAACACATCTACTGCTAACTGATTGAACAGACGCTCAGTCAAATCCATCAAATCATGATAATCAGCGTATGCTTGATAGAACTCAATCATAGTGAACTCAGGGTTATGACGAGTTGAAACCCCTTCGTTACGGAAGCTGCGGTTAATCTCAAATACTTTCTCAAACCCGCCAACGACCAGACGCTTGAGGTAAAGTTCAGGTGCGATACGTAGATATAAAGGCATATCCAAAGCGTTATGATGCGTCTCAAACGGACGGGCTACTGCGCCGCCTGGAATCGGATGCATCATTGGCGTCTCAACTTCCATAAAACGCTCGTTGAGCATAAATTGACGAATACCACTAACGATCTGACTGCGAAGCATAAAGGTGTTACGAGTCGTCTCGTTGGTCATCAAATCAAGATGACGGTTGCGATAGCGCGCTTCGACATCAGCCAAGCCATGGAATTTGTTTGGCATTGGACGTAATGATTTGGTCAGTAAAGTAATTTCTTCAATATGTACATACAAATCACCTTTACCTGAGCGACCGATATAGCCTGATACACCAACAATGTCACCCAAATCTAGCGACTTAATGCTCGCACGCGTCTCGTCATCAAGCTCTTTACGTGCGACATATAACTGAATACGACCTGTCATGTCTTGGATTACGATGAACGAACCACGGTTAAGCATGACTCGACCTGCCACGTTTACTTGCGTTTTTTCACCATTCGCTGCTTTTTCTTCAATTTCCTGCTTTGAGACACCATCGAAAGCCGTCTGTAAGTCTTGCGCATAATCAGTGCGTTTAAACGTATTTGGATACGGCTGCTTGCCCGAAGCACTGATATCATCTAGTTTAGCTTGCAGTTGTGCAATCAGCTCGTTAGCATCTTCTGGAGCTTGCTCTTGATTCTGATTTTGATTATTGGGCTTTGACATAACACTCTCAAAATTATTAGGTGATTAGAGGAAGAAATAAAAACTATAAACTTAAAATAAGACGTTCAGATAAAACACGTCCTAACAAACACGACAATTAATCGACACAAATAGCAGGCTGTGCCACACCTTTCTTAATGATTTGATAGCATCCAAACAAACTGCTATCGCTGGCGCATTGTCCAGTTTGATTCTTAGCATTTGGTTTAGCAAATCCGCTGGCGCTCTTACATTGTCCTTCACAGTCGGCACTGTCTTTACAAGCTTTACCAGCATCGCTATAAGATAACACACACTGATAGCAACCACGCCTACCTTGCTGAACAAACCGCCCATTTTGTGAGTGACAAGCCGCGACCATCTCACTGGGCGGATAAACGCAAGCTTGATAAGCAAATGGATCGGCTGGCACATTTTCCGATAGGCTATTGAAGGACTGCTCTGCTGATGTAGATGGTATGACACTACAAGCAGACAACCCAATCGCCATAAACGTACTCCATAAAACACGATTAGAAAATAGTCTTAAACTAGGCCTGTCAATTATCACGATTATTACCTTGGCTTATTCTATATCGGGTATCAAAAACAACTGGCTATCTCTTCGTTCGTGCTTATGTCTGTAGTACTGATAATTCTGTAACTGTCTTATTCGCCGCCGATACTGGCCATTAGATCAGCTTGATGCTCACGTAATAGCGCATCAAGAATCTCATCCAAGTCGCCTTCCATAATAGAGTCAAGCTTGTATAAGGTAAGGTTGATACGATGGTCGGTCATACGGCCTTGTGGAAAATTATAGGTGCGGATACGCTCTGAGCGATCACCACTACCGACCAAGTCACGGCGTATAGAGTCCGCCACGTCAACCTGTGCTTGTACTTTGGCTTGTTGGATTTTAGAGACCAGCATCTTCATAGCATGCGCACGGTTTTTATGCTGACTACGCTCTTGCTGACACTCTACCACGGTACCCGTTGGAATGTGTGTCAAACGCACTGCAGAATCAGTAGTGTTAACGTGCTGACCACCAGCGCCGCTTGAGCGGAAAGTATCCATTTTTAAATCAGCAGGATTGATATCAACGCTATCATCAATCTCAACTTCTGGCATGACCGCAACTGTACAAGCTGACGTGTGCACACGGCCTTGGCTCTCAGTTTCAGGGACACGCTGTACACGGTGCGCACCCGATTCGAACTTTAAGCGACCATATACACTATTACCAGATACGCGAGTGATGATCTCTTTATAGCCGCCATGTTCACCTTCGTTGGCTGACAGCACTTCCACTGTCCAGCCTTGGTTCTGCGCGTATTTTTGGTACATACGGAACAAGTCACCAGAGAAAATTGCTGCTTCATCACCGCCTGTCCCTGCACGAATCTCCAAAAATGCTGGCACTTTATCATTAGGATCTTTTGGTAGCATCATGACATTGAGCGCTTCTTCCATCTCAACTATGGTATCACGTGCACTGTCGATCTCATCAACCATCATCTCTTTCATGTCAGGATCTGTTGCATCGGCTAGCATCGCTTCTGCGTCAGCCTGATCCGTCTCTGCACCCACATAGTTTTGCCACAGCGTCGTGATTTCCATCAAGTCGCTGTGCTCGACAGACAATTCACGGAACTTATTATTATCACTAATGACGCTAGGATCTGATAATAAAGCGGTGACCTCTTCATAACGGTCTACCATCTGGTCTAAACGCAGGCGTAAGGATTCTTTCATAAAAGGACTTTTAATTGGATAAGAGGAATAAGCCCGTGATTATAGCAAATTTTTCGGGGTAAATTAAAACCTCTAATCATTCTTGTCGATATTCTGAGTAATTTTGACGTTATCTTTTCAAACATCTCTGTTTATATTTAGATCTCACGACTCAATTTCAATAATGAAAAGAAAGACAAAAAAATAGCCAAGAATATTCTTAGCTATTTTTATCTATACGGGAGATGTAGTTAAAGTACTAAACTTTACGAACCAACACCGAACCAATAGAATAACCTGCACCAAATGAGCAAATAACACCCAAATCACCTGACGCTAAATCATCCTTATGTCGATGGAATACGATCATAGGGCTTGCTGAGCTGGTATTGGCAAATTCAGCAATAACACTTGGCGCAATCGCTTTATCAGCATCTTTGCCGATCACGGTACGTAGAATCAAATCTAACATATTGGCATTGGCTTGATGCAACCACATCATTTTAACATCAGATGTTGGGATGTCGTTTTCTTGCAAGTGCTCAGTGATAATCTCTGAAACTTTTGGACAGACTTCACGGAATACTTTACGGCCATTTTGCAAGAACAGCTTATCAGTAACCGGCGCTTTAATATCTGGATACATTTCAGTCTGCGCTGCTAGATACTCTGAACGATCCATGAAGCCATATTCGTTTTTGATGTTGGTCGAAAACTGAGTAAATAGCTTAGAGTTTAGAATCTCATAACCTTTTGGCGTATCCAACTCTTCAACGATAGAAGCTGTTGCCACGTCACCAAAGATAAAGTGGCTGTCACGGTTGCGCCAGTTTAGATGCGCTGAGGTGATCTCAACGTTGACTACAGCAATGCGCTTGGCCAAGCCAGAGATGATAGAGCCATGTGCTTGTGATAGACCAAAAGTCGCTGCACTACACGCAACGTTCATATCATAAGCAAAGCCGCCAACCATACCAATTTCGTTTTGGATCTCGATAGCAACCGCAGGGTAAGTGCGCTGAAAGTTTGAGCAAGCAAGGATGATACCATCTAAATCGTTGGCCTCAAGTCCAGCATCAGCGAGTGCGTCTTTTAGTGCTGCTGCACCCATCTCTGCCATTACCGACAGCTCTTCGCCCAAGTTACGGTAAGGGATAACTGGTGCCATGATTTCAGTATTTAAAATACCTTCTTTTTCCATCACATAACGTGATTTGATACCAGATACTTTTTCAATAAAAGCAGCTGAAGAAGGCTCAAGTGCTGTTACTGTCTCTGCAGCTATCTCTTCGGCATGTTCGGTATTATAGTTTTCAACATACTGGTTAAATGACTCAACTAGCTCTTCGTTACTAATGCTATAAGGTGGGATATAAAGACCAGTGCCTGTGATACAAGTCGTCATGATAAGCTTCCTTGTCTACTACTGTGGTGCTTGGAATAAGCATAAAAGTGGAAAAATAATAGCCATTCAAATTCAGTGAATAACTGTAAACTTAAAATCAGTGTGTTTATTATGCCTGAATATTATAATTTTTCTAATACTTTGTTAC
This sequence comes from Psychrobacter sp. AOP7-B1-25, assembly GCF_052376195.1. Classification (NCBI taxonomy): domain Bacteria; kingdom Pseudomonadati; phylum Pseudomonadota; class Gammaproteobacteria; order Moraxellales; family Moraxellaceae; genus Psychrobacter; species Psychrobacter sp. AOP7-B1-25. The sequence goes on along the minus strand of NZ_JBQSVK010000007.1, from coordinate 66,909 downwards.
AAATAATCTGTTTCTTGCCATAAATGAGCAAAGACTGCCGTCCATTTTCGATAGCTACGTTATAATTGCCGTGATTTCGTTCTGCACCATTCGTCAAACTGACTCAATTATGTAGAACATTAACACGCGTTATTCAAAACCCTGATACACGCTCATATTTAGGAATGCTAATGGCAGAACTTCTCAACTGGTTATTTGGTCAATACGCTGACTACTCTACGATATTCATCATTCTGGAACTGATTGCTGTAGTCTTTGGCGTAGCAAGTGTCTTACTTGCCAGCAAAACCAATGTACTCGCCTTTCCTATCGGGCTGGTGAGTACGGCGATATTTGTCTATTTACTGTGGAAATGGCAACTGTTTGGCGATATGTTCATCAATGCTTACTATACCGTGATGAGCTTGTATGGCTGGATTAACTGGTCAAAGAATAAGAGACATCAGTCTGTCGAGCACAAACAAACAAACGACGACAATAACGTCCGTATTGAGCATTTGCATACAGGTGATATCCCTATACTCTCTATTTTAGCAGCGGGCACGGTATCTTTTGTAGGGCTGGTTTATTATTTCCGTCCAGTGATTAACAATGGCTTTAGTTTCGATGGTGCGGTATTTGGACTACACCTATTTACTTGGGTCGACTATACTGACATGCTCACTACGGCTTTGTTTTTGATGGCGATGTGGCTCATGGCACGGCGCAAAATCGAGCATTGGATACTCTGGATCATCGCTGATGCGATATCGGTACCGCTATACTTTTATAAAGGTTTTACTTTTACTGCGCTACAATATGTAGTCTTCACTCTTATCGCAATCTGGGCATACTATGAATGGCAACGACGCTACCGTGTACAACCTCGAGCAGCATACGCCTAAATCCGTCATTAACGTTGCGGTCTTAGGGGCAGAAAGCACGGGGAAAACAACCTTATGTCGTGATTTGGCAGCGTATTTTGATACTTCTTGGGTGTCAGAGTATATGCGTATTTATTTGCAAGCAAAATGGGATAATGAAAACCTGACTTGTACATGGGAAGATCTACTGCCCATCGCACAGGGGCAGATTACACTAGAGAATACCTTAGCCAAACAGGTCACTCAGACAGCTAATACCAGTCATTATTTATTTTGCGATACCAGTCTGTTTGAGCTAATGGTTTATTCTTACTGGTACTATGGCAATTGCCCTATTGCTCTAGAGCAAGCAGCATTAGCGCATCATTACGATTTGATACTATTGACTGATGTTGATATCCCTTGGGTAGCTGATGACCTGCGAGACAGTCCACACCAGCGTGATGAGATAAGCGCTTATTTCGCCAGTCAATTAAACAAGCATCAAAAACCATTCCAGCGCATTAGTGGCGATAGGGACGAGCGTGTCCAGCAAGTAGTAGCGCAGCTCGCTAATATAGACAAAACATTGTACGACTAAAGCATAAAAAACTATGCCTATAATTATCATTTATTTATAATTTTTTGTCTTTAAGACTTTTTTGTGTTTGAAACTGAAGAGATACCCATGCTAAAAAAGTTTGAGCTTTATTTAGAAAAAACCATATTTAATAGTCGTTGGATACTGGCGCCTTTTTATCTAGGGTTGGTATTAGGCATTATTTTATTATTTATTAAGTTTGTCCAAAAACTATGGCATATGTTTGCTGACATTCTCACGGCCTCTGAAGCTAGTGTGATTGTAGATATATTGGTATTGGTTGATATCTCTCTAGTTGCCAGTTTATTGCTTATCATTATATTCAGTGGCTATGAAATTTTCGTTTCAAAAATCGATACTGGCAATCATGATGATCGCCCTAGCTGGATGGGTAAAGTAGACTTTTCGGGTCTGAAACTAAAAGTTATCGGAGCGATCGTCGCTATCTCAGCAATTGACCTTCTAAAATCTTTTATGGATATTTCTAGTGGAATAAGTGAGCTTGATGCTGATAAGCTCATGTGGAAGGTTATTATTCACATGACCTTTGTATTGTCTGGCTTGCTATTCGCTATCATGGATAAAGTGGTTGGCGATACAAAAAAGCATTAACACTCAAAAAATAATTATTCAAAACTATCAATTCTTACCCTTTCACAGTTTTTCCATACTTCCTGCACAGTTTATCTTCATGTTTTTCCTATGATGTCTTTTAAAACCACAGTCTGTTATCTCGGCAGCTGTGTATTGAAGACATTTAGGAGGCGACAATATGCAAAAAACATTATTGACCAAACTATCCATCATTGTAGGACTTTGTATCATTTTTTCGATCGGACTCACTATGATTAGCGATATCATATATGAAAGGCAATACTACGCAGAGTCAGTAATAAAAGAAATCACCAAGCAGCATGTCAATCCACAAGAAGTTATTAACCCGTTTATCGCTATTCCTACAACAGTCACACCCGCATGTCAGTTAGATACATCTGATACACCAAAAACAAAGAGCAAATGCGATCCATCATACTCTAAAATTGAGACGCTATTTGCTAATCAGACGCAGGCTGCACAAGAGCTAAAAGTAAATACAGACACTTATAAACGCGGTATCTATAACGCCACTAGCTATGATGGTCAGATTACCTTCGATCAGAGCTATACGTTTGCAGAGGCTTTAGACAAAGTAGATCAGGCTGCAACTATAACCAACAATGATTCAGGTTCAGTCGATACATCTCCTAATGCAGATAAGACACAACCAGCCAAAACCATTACCCACTGGAATCAAGCAAAACTTATCATTCCTGTGTCTGATTTGCGCGGCGTCGCCACCCTACCTACCGTCACAATCAATCAAAAATCAATTGTAGCAAACTATCCGCAGACACCAATGCTAGAGAATTTAACCTATGTGGAAGTAGATATTCCTAAAGATATATTGGATCAATTGACCAGTCCTACTAGCCAGCAGAACAAAGATAGCCGTGTTGCCACAGTTTCAACGAATAAAAATCTAGATAAATCGGAGGACAATAATCAACCGCCTAACCCTAAAGACAATCAAGCGCTCAATATTGTGATCGACTTGCCTTTAGCAGGTATTAGCAATTTAACGACTGTACCAACGGGGCAGACTTTCACTCTATCCATGCACAGTGATTGGCAGACGCCTAACTTCATCGGTAAAGCATTACCAAATACCAAGAGCATTACTGCTGAAGGATTCGATGCCAGTTGGCAAAATCAGTACCTGACTGTTGCCAATAACCAATACCTTTCTCAGTGTATCAGCACACCTAACCATCACTGTACTATCATGAGTGAATCATCGCTCAATACCGATAGTTTTTCTACAGTTTCAGAAGGTGTGGTCACAGCATCAAATGACAGCTCAACTACTAATCATAGAAATATTCAATTGAACAGTTTTGGGGTTAGTTTTGCGAGTCCTAATGATGTCTACCTACAAACTGAACGAGCCATGAAATATGCCTTGCTCTTAATCTTAGTGTCGTTTGGTACTTTCTTTTTATTTGAGGTGCTCAAATCAAGTCGCATCCACCCTATTCAATATCTGCTAGTCGGCTGTGCACTATTTGTATTTTATGTCTTATTACTACCGCTTGCAGAACAAATCGCATTTTGGCAAGCATATATGGTGGCGGCCAGTGCCTGTGTCGGGCTTATTGGCTGGTATAGCTACTATGTATTTGACAGTTTTAAACGAGCTTTAATCTTTACCGCTACGCTTGCTGGACTATATGCTGCATTTTTTGGTATTTTAAGTACAGAGGATCTAAACCTATTACTAGGTGCGATATTCTGCTTTGTAATACTTGCCTGCGTGATGGTTATGACTCGCAAACTTGACTGGTATAAAGTCACATAGACGATGCAAGCTATCTAAATCTCACGCTGTATAAAACGAGTCAGACAAACTGGCAGTAAATAGCATATTTTGAAATGACAAATTGAAAGAATAAAGTACTTGGCTACCTTACGCTTACCAACTAAGCTAAGGCAGCCAAGTAGTAATATTATTTGACTATATGATTGTTTAACGCTTTAGCCCAGTTATTGCAATTATCTTCGCAGCGCGGGCAACAATGATCAGGGTCAGGTATCTTGTTGACATAACCGCAGTACATACAGGCATAGTAAGTATCTGTCTCTATTTCTTCGACTGCTTGATACTGCTTAGGAAAAAGCGGCATACCATAGTCCGTTTTTTCAGATGTGTGCAATAAAATACTAAAATTACCGTCAGCTTCTAGCAACCCCGTACGCACTTGACCTAGATGCTCCACGCTTTGTTGACGCATTTCAGCAAAAAATTCATCATGTGACATCTCACCTTTTTTTATCTTATCAAGTACCAGCATGCCATTTTCTACAATATATATTGCGCGGCCTTCTAGGAGATCTTCAAAAGGCTGGAACTTCATCATTACCCAGGTGCAGAGCCTGTAGAGCAAAATAACAGTACCCATGATAAGTACCGCTTGGATAATGGGCAGATCTTCGGTGAACATGGGATCACCTGCAATAGAGCCCAGCGATAAAATGATAGTCAGCTCAAAAATAGAGAGCTGACGGACGCCGCGCTTACCAGTAAATCGCAAGAATGAGATAATTAATACAAACATGACAGTGACACGTATTAAAATTTCTACGGCAAACAACCAAGTTGTGTCATGAATAAAAATACTTGCCCAATCCATACTTTCTTTTCCTATCCGTTTATCTGATTTATTATGTTTAGTGAAAGCTATTCTAATAGTTCGTTTGATGCCAAGCACATCATCGCTATTTTCAGACCTTATCGTCAATACAACTATCGTTATTCTGATTTAAAACAGACTTTTTGGCATAAGTACGACAAAATATCCTGTCTTGTGAGACAGCTACAAATCAGACTGTTAAATTCTCAATTTATTATTTTTACTAAAAACAAGCGATTGTTATAACAGCGTATCTCATGATCCAACACTAAAATCCTATGCTTACCTGTGTTGTGCTACTTATTCATTGTAGGAACTACTTTTGAAAGCCACTATTTATACCATCATTGCGCTCATCGCCTTTGCTGCGAATTCTTTGTTTTGTCGAATGGCATTGGCAGAAGGCTATATCGACGCTTGGAGCTTTACCATTATCAGGCTGGTTAGTGCTACGGCCTGCCTAGGCATAATTATGGCTATACAGGCTTACAGACTGCGACATCAAGCGCCCAACCATGACAACCCTACCGTTCATGCTATATTGAATGATAAGGGCAGTTGGTTAAGTAGCGTCAGTTTAGTAATTTATGCGCTGTGCTTTTCAATTGCGTATGTAGAGCTCGATACTGGTACTGGTGCATTGATTTTGTTTTCAGCGGTTCAGCTTACGATGATTGGTTGGGGTATCTATAAAAAAGAACAGCTCAGCGCGCTACAGTGGTTAGCGTTTGTCGTTGCAGTGGCAGGGTTTGTATATCTGATGTTGCCATCAGCTGCCATACCGTCACCATTGGCTGCATCGTTAATGGCTATTAGTGGCGTAGCTTGGGGAGTATATAGTATACGCGGTAAATCATGCGTCTCACCGCTACGAGCGACAGGGTTCAACTTTGTGCGTAGCTTAGTCGCTGTGCCTATACTTTTACTGGTAGGTATGACATATCTAGATAATTTGGGTTTTGAAAATATCAATTTGAATAGCATCACAATAGAAGGTGCACTACTCGCCTGTGCATCAGGAGCGATCGCCTCTGGCATGGGCTACAGTATCTGGTATACAGCGATGCCATTGTTGAAGAACACACAAGCGGCTATCGTTCAGCTATGTGTTCCTGTGATTGCTGCGTTGCTAGGTGTGATATTTTTATCTGAGCAGTTAACCATGCCATTTATAATTGCAAGCACAGTCATTTTGGGCGCGGTCTTGGTGTTTACCCTAAATAAAAAGGTACCGGCATAAATTAAGATTATGAGGGCGTATTGAACATTCAAATATTAGGGCTGCTGATCGCTAAAATTGCACCAAACTATGCGCAAGCCGACGATAATGTCGAGACCTTAACTAGGCTTGTAACGACGTTTGGGTGATTTTAGCATCAGCCTTTCAGGGCAGTACTCTTTTTTGCCAATACATGGCGAAATTGTTTAACCTAGAATGACTAGGCATCAAAAATTTCACTGCATATTGTCTAAAAAATAGTCACTGCCAGCACCACATTTGAATGCTCAACACGCCCTAATGATTTATCATTAGCTAAGCTGCTCAGAAAAGGTTCAAGCTAATTACGTTACTAGACAATATAAGACGCCCCGATTTATCAAAGTCGGGGCGTCTTTGTATTCGAGTTATTATTTTAATATTGCTAGCCTATGGTCACTAGTCTTAAAATAATAGCCTTTAAACAACAGTCTTAGATAACGGTCACTTCTAGGCGAGTCTCGACATTACCGCGAGTGGCGTTAGAGTATGGACATACTTGATGCGTGGCTTCAATCAACTGCTGTGCCTGTGCTTCATCAATACCTGACACTTCTACAGATAATGCTACCTCTAAATTATAGCTACCGTCAGCTTTCATACCGATACCTACTTGCGCAGAGGTTTTTGAAGAAGTAACAGGTAACTTCATATGCTGTGCAGTCATGCTCAAAGCGCTATCAAAACAAGCCGCATAACCCATAGCGAAAAGCTGTTCTGGGTTGACACCTTCTTTGTCTTGCTCTTGAAAAGACACCAAGTCAAATCCTAACGAACCGTCATCTAATCCAGTGTGACCAGAACGTCCACCAGTAGCTGTTGCGCGTGTTTTATAAAATATTTTCATGAATAATTATTCCTTGTTTCATATTATTAGAGGTCTTACTTACGCTGTTGCGATGAGTTTATTATAGAACCCTCGATATCTATACGTTAGAACAAACCTCTAAAACTCTTGCCTAATCCTACAAATTTTTATAATATCAGGCAATCTTATAAAACAAGTAGTCATGATGAATCAAACGATTATTGATCAACTTTTAGCAGTGCTCCCTAGAAACAAAACCATCGAATCTGCTGTTTCAGGTTTATTCTTTTACTGCGCGGACAAACCAAGCAAAGCCGTGAGCTATATACAAGAGCCAAGTATTTGTATTGTACTGCAAGGTGAACGAGAGATTTACTTGGGTGCTGACTGTCAAAGGTTTGACAATAGTAACTTGATGTTCTGTCCAGTTAATATACCGCTAAGTATGCATATTAAGCACGCTTCGATAAAAAACCCTGTCATTGTTTTATCAATGAAATTAGATTTAGCTATGATTAGAGACGTCTTAGCGCAGATACCGATCACACAACCAGTGGCAGGTAGTCATCTAGGCATAAAGTGGCACTTAGATGACACCATTATGGACGCGTTTGAGCGACTGATCCGCTTGCTTGATTATCCAAATGATATTAGTTTTCTATCTTCTTTAATTAAACAAGAAATATATTATCGCCTACTCTTAGCTGAGCAAGGTAATAAACTTAAACAATTGGTAGTTAGCGGTAGCCATATCCATCGCATTGCTCAAGCGACTGACTGGATAAGGTTGAACTTAAATGAACCCATTACGGTTGAAAGCTTAGCTAGTAGATGCGGTATGAGTACCTCAGGGTTTCATCAGCATTTTAAAGAAATAACCCAGTTAAGCCCGCTACAGTATCAAAAAAGCTTACGGTTGATGGAGGCTAGACGCTTAATAAAAATGCACGGAGTGCAAATATCACAAATAGCAATGCAAGTAGGCTATGAAAGTCCTAGTCAGTTTAGCCGAGAATATAAGCGATTGTTTGGTGTGAGTCCGAGTAACGATTTCTAGTCGTAGTTTTAGTTTTGGTAAAATAATTTACTTTGCTTAGGCTATTTTTTATTATACCTATCAAACTCTTCCTTAGGGAAACATCATTTTTAAATTAAATGATTCATGGAATATGTTAAATAAATAGAAAAACTGGTTGACCTGCATATATATTCGTATTATAACATATACAATATATTCAAAATAATAAATATATAGGGGCAGCGTTACGCTGTTGTCGATCAATAAAAAGCTTAGGGAGGAGATAACATGATTCGTCTAAGCTACACTCTCAAATGCTGGGCGCTTGGCATCACTTTTTTTACAGTGTTTTACTTCATGGTAGTCATGAGCGACCCTGGCTTTAGCAAGTACATTTATATGTTAGCTTTTAGCACCTTGCTACTCCCTATTTCTAAGCGTGCAGTCGATGTCATCACTGATTTTTTCGCACCAGATATTGAGTTATTTAATGGATTACTGCCATCACTTTTAACTAATATTGTGATTTGGATATTCACCCCATTTATCGTCGCAATAACAGTGATCGCTTATGTGCTTTATAGCATGGGTGTACTGACAGAAAAGATTGGTCATTAGATAACAGCTATTAGATACCAGTCACTAATTATTAGACATTAAGTCTCAATAGCTCATAGAGAAGATGGTTTACAAGCTATCTTCTCTATCTAAGTATATAACCAATAATAGCTTTAACTTATCATCTTTAGTTGATAGTTTGCTTGCCAATGAACTGTACGACTGCACTGAGCCCTTGATGTCGCTTTCCTTCTGATACCACACGCAACTTCTCTACACCAATAACTTCCTTCAGTCCCACAAGCTCATTTTGAAAGTTCTGCAAAGAGCCAAAACGCTCCCTTTGACTGGCCGGTGGTCCACCGACTGCCTCTGTTTCAAGCTGTTGTTCTGTATAGGCCTCAACGATAAATACTCCATTTGGCTTAAGAGCAGTGACAACTTGTGCATGTATATGTTGACGGACCGTTTTAGGCACGTGTGCCCAGATAGAAACTATGGCATCCCATTTATCCTGACCAAAATCGTAGTTTGCTAAATCAGCTACTTGGGTGGTAATAGCTACCTCTCTGTCTTTGGCCAGCCTTTCCGCTTTGTTTAGACCTACTTCGGACATATCCATCGCAGTCACATTGAAGCCTTGCTCAGCTAGAAATACTGCATTTCTACCCTCGCCTTCTGCTAGACATAGTACGTGTCCACCTACAGGTATCTGCTCAAACGTCTCTCTCAAAAAATCATTCGGTTCGGTGCCAAATGCGAACTCTGGGCCGCTGTAGCGTTCATCCCACATTTTAATCATCCTTTTATTTGAGATTGATATCTAATCAAGTAGCTAGTATATGGCCTATAAAGCACACATCATAAAACTAATGTGTGCTCACGAACATAACGTACCATACGAAACTAAAACTTAGCCTAACTCAGCTTATCCCACATTTTGCTTAGACGCTTGGGTGATACAGCCATACGAGTTTTCATAGGCTGAGCAAACAGTTGAATACGATACTCTTCTACCATCCAGCGATACTCACTGATGGCTTCCTTGTCCGCACGTCCTGCTAGGCGCTCCATATGCAAGTCAAGCGCGTAAACCCCATCGAGGTCGGCGTCAAGATTGTGCTCCAGACGCTCCAGTCGAATCTGTAGTGCCTCAAGATAACGTGGATACTGTTGCCAATGGCTATAATCCATCCGATAAACAAAATCAGCCAAATGTAAATCTTCTAACTGATCTTCGATATCGTCGATAGACTCACCAAATATTTCACGATCTAACATTAGTAACCCTTGGCGAATACGTTGCCAACGAGTATAAACATTCTTAAGTGTTTTAATGATACTTTGACCAGTTAATAAGAAGTTACTCGTTACTACTTCAAGCGTCTGGGTATATTCCTCAGCGGTAAACGGTAGCTCTTCACTCAATCCAACTGCGATATCATCAGCGCTTTCTGGTAGACTCTCAGAATGATCAAATAAAACATAATGCTCTTCAAGAGCCGCGTCTAACGCAGCATCTATAACAATCGTTTTGAGTTTATCCATATCGCCAAGTGGTGCAAATGCCAGTTTAAATATACTATCTATTTGGCTCGTTAATTGCTTTTTCTTTGCACCAAGTTTGCCTTTTATTAAAGTCAGCACACCAATACGGTGTGCTTGGAGTGCTGCATTAACATCAGTATATTGATGAATCGATACAGCCTCTCCTGCTTCATCAGCGACCAGCGCCGCGAACTGTTTCATCACCACGCCTGCGCTATGGTGGTTTTTACTAAAAGCAAAATGCTCAGGAAACTCAGTATGCACGCCTTGCTGCTCATTTACCGCTTGACTGGTCTCAGATGCATGACGAATCTGTAGGGTTTGTAGGTCGCGGCCTTTTTCGATGATACGGTTTTTCTCATCGACCACGCAAATTTGTGGCTGCAAATAACGGTCAATCGTCGATGGATTGAAGTTCTCTGGCGTCACCGACATGATACCGCGACGATGCAATGCCTGACATAGCTGCTTCAGCAATCCTTGTCCACCTTCTGGCTGCAACTCATCAAACAAGCTATCTGCCGTATTAGGTATCGGTACGATTTGACGGCGTATCTCTTTTGGTAATGACTTGAGCAGCTGCAAGACCAATTCATAACGCCAACCAGGTACGCCCCACAGTAGCTCAATCGCATCGAGCTGTGGTAATGCGGCAAGCGGTACACGTATGGTCACGCCGTCATCATCGCTGGCGGGATCGAAAACATAACGAAGCGGCAATCTTAAATCGCCCAGCTTCCAAACTTCTGGGAAGTCACCTGTGGTCGGCGCTTGGCTATTAAGTACATCTTCATCAGTAAAGAATAGATGCTTGGTATCGTGCTTTTCGACTTCTGCACGCCAGTCTTCAAACGCTTTTCGACTGGCAACGTGCTCAGGGATTTTCTTATCATAGAACTGATAGAGCGTCTCTTCATCGACTAACAAATCACGGCGACGCAGCTTATCTTCAATACGCTCAACATGGGCAATCTTATCCATGTTATGTTGCAAAAACGGTGCATTGCGACCAAAATTACCCGTCACTAAGCCATCACGAATAAATATCTCTCGTGACTCGACCAAATTAACTTGCTCGTAGTTAGTCAGCTGTTTACTAATAATAATCAGGCCAAATAAACTAATCTGAGCGTAAGCTTTGACGCGTCCTGTTTTCTTAGACCAGTGTGGTTCGAAATAGTGATATTTCAGCAAATCACCTGCCGCTGAGGTAATCCATTCAGGTTCGATTTTGGCAACGGTACGCATAAAGACCTGTGATGTTTCCACCATCTCAAATGCCATTACCCAAGGGGGTATTTGTTTAAACACGGTACTTGCTGGGAATATCTTAGCCTTTTGCTGGCGCGCAGCCAAATACTCACCGCGGCTTTCAGTCTTGTGCGCTATGATAGACAATAAACCTGTCAATAATGCTCTATGCAGATTGGCATATTTGACTGCTTTTTGTTCTTCGTCTTCGATCGCTGTTGGATCGTTGACAGCCACATTTTTATCAGAGGCTTTTGAGTCATTGACGTCGGTTAACTTAAGATTAGTAACCATCTGTACCAGTTGACGGTGTGTTTGATGCCATTCACGTACTCGCGGAAAGCTTAAATAGTTTTTTTTAGCAAATTGCTTACGCTGATTTCCGGACAATTTATTACCGTCTTCATCCTTTTCAAACAGCGCCTTCCACAGACTCAAATAAAACAAAAAGTCAGAATCGTCTTGACGGAAGACCGCATGCTTTTGATCCGCTTGCGTGCGTTTATTGGCAGGGCGCTCGCGGGGATCTTGCACAGCGAGCGCTGCCACAACGATAAGCATTTCACGAATACAGTCAAAGTCAGAACCAGCGACTAGCATACGTGCCAGCCTTGGATCGATTGGCATACGTGCCATTTTCTGACCTGTTGCTGTCAAGCGCAACTGCTCAAGCCCTTTTTGACGCTTCGGCTGTTTGACTTTATTTTGAGCAGCAATGTCTTTTTTAGAAGTAATCGCGCCCAATTCATCTAGTAATTTATGACCATCAGTGACCAGTCGACTATCAGGTGGCTCGATAAACGCGAAATCATCCACACTGCCTAGACGTAGGTTGGCCATTTGCAATATTACTGATGCCAAGTTAGTACGTAGAATTTCAGGCTCAGTAAACTCAGGGCGACCGCTAAAGTCCTCCTCAGAATAAAGGCGAATACATACACCTGGCGCAACGCGGCCACAGCGGCCTTTACGCTGATTGGCAGCTGCTTGTGAGATTGCTTCAATTGGTAGACGTTGTACGCGCGAGCGATACGAGTAACGTGAAATCCGCGCAAAGCCTAAGTCGATCACGTAGCGAATACCTGGTACGGTCAATGCAGTCTCAGCAACGTTGGTCGCGATAACAATACGTCGGCCTCGGCCCGATGGCTGAAAGATACGCTGCTGCTCTTCATAAGTCTGCCGTGCAAATAGTGGTAAGACTTCAGTATGGCGTGGACCATGACGCTCAAGCACTTCTTGCGTTTCACGAATTTCTGCTTCAGTCGCAGCAAATATCAAGATATCCGCTTGATCGGCGTGACCTTTACTCTGGGCATCACTAAAACACTCCTCGACAGCAGCAACCACAGCACGCGGTAGATTCTCTTCAAAATCATCGTAGCTATCATCTTCTGAGCTGTTCACTGGCTCATCCGTTAGGGGACGATAGCGAACCTCCACCGGAAAGCTACGCCCCTCTACATTAAAAATGGGCGCAGGGACTTGCCGTTTGAGCTTATTGTCATAATGGCTAAAGTATTCACTAAAGCGCTTGGTATCAAGAGTTGCAGAAGTGATAATGACTTTTAAGTCTGGACGCTTGGGCAGCATCTTTTTGAGATAACCCATAATGAAGTCGATGTTTAGACTACGCTCATGCGCCTCATCGATGATAATCGTATCGTATTTACTCAAAAACCGATCATGCCCTAATTCAGCGAGTAAAATACCGTCAGTCATTAATTTAACAACAGATTGCGCTGAGCCTTGCTCATTAAAGCGAATCTTAAAACTAACGGTATTACCTAATGGCTCGCCTAACTCTTCTGAGATACGGTTCGCTACACTACGAGCAGCCAAGCGCCTTGGTTGTGTATGCCCTATTTGTCCAGTGATACCGCGCCCAGCTAGCATCGCAAGCTTGGGCAGCTGCGTCGTTTTACCAGAACCTGTCTCACCAGCGACGATAATGACTTGGTTATCTATAATCGCTTGTACCAAATCTTCTGCTCGTTGGCTAACAGGCAAATCCAGATTCAGCTTAGCTGGTAAATCACTGGGAATGCTATCGATACGCGCCTGCACGGCTTCTTGAGAGCGCGTTTTTACTTTCTCGTACTCAGCACGTTTTTTCGCAAGTACATCCTCTGAATTATTCTTCTGCTTAGAATCATGGTTAGCTTTTTTATTTTTAGACACAGCAGCACGTGCCAGCTCTCGTTCGAGACGACTTAAGTAATAGCTGTCTTTAGCGAGAACTGGTAAATCAACCGGTGATACTGCTGGCTTCTTAGTATCTTGAGTTTCATTGACGGTAGATGCGTTTAAACCGTTGTCTTCAGGAGTATTGAGCTTGGAATTATTGGGCATATTTGCTTAGGCTATTTATTGTGTAGAAGTGATTAGATTATGAGGGCAAATAGAGAGTGATTCAAGGTAGTTATGATGTTCGGTTGCAAAGCTGGCGTTTTGCTATGATCGAGAAAACCATAGCACCCCTACCCTAATAAGCAGTATTCAATGAAGCAGGAGTTAGGCTATGAACATTAAATTTCAAACACTTAAAGGCATATAAATGGTCTAAATAAGAAAGCTAATCACTACTAGTATGGATAATCTGTTGGCTAGTGGCAGACCCCATAAAAAAGGTGTGCATTTTCTGCAGTGCCAACCTAGGAAAAGGAAGGTGTAACGAGAGTATTAGTTTTTCAAATTCTACCATCTCATTAGCTAACGCCCGAGCGATATCCGGCTGAATCTGTGAGTTTTCATAAATATTGTCAATCAACCACGTTAATTGCGGGAAATTAGCATTACCGTGAACCTGATAAAGGATAGGCAACATTTCATCAGATATTTGGCAGTGCGTTTTTAAAAACATTCCATTTTTATAATACATATTTAGTGACATATTAGGGTAATTTCCTTAAATTTTTAATACTCAAGTAACCAATGTATTCTTTGTCCTCTTCGAGATCAACACCGTCAGTAATCACGATAGGCTCAATCAATAGCTGAACATTTAAGAGTAGATCGTTCACATTATAGATATCATCTATATCCACTTCGAACTTATCATCAATATGTGACGCGGCATCGAAAGGTGAATCATCATCTTTAAAGGTAAACTGTTTATAAAAGTCGCTTTGCTTTGCCTGCTTAATAGCCTCTGCCTGACTTGTGGCCACAATCAGAAGCTTATAATGAAACTCTTCAAAACTGCCCTGTTGATAGCCACCCAAGTTTATGAAAAATAATTTCAGGTTAGGATTTTTGTTTACTTGTGCACCTGATTTGACCAGTTTGATCGTATAGCCATCAACGTTAGTAATCGCTCGATACGAATCAATGTGCCATTTATTTTTGACCTCTGGCCAATACTGATTGATATCTTCTACCAGCTCACTTACTTGATTAGCGACGCCAAAGAAAATATCGTGTTGCTCAATCAAACGACCCTTAGGACGACCACCCAGTTGAACCATATATAGTGTTAGCATGTTACGTCATCTCTATTAAATAAAAATTCATAGTTAATCTCAAGGTAATGCTATCACTGCCAGATAGCATGTGCTCAAATACAGTCATACTGGAGCGACTCTACCTGTCTTCAATGCAAACGCCCAATCTTCACGTCCGTTTTTTAGAGTAAGACTTGCTGCTGCTTCATGATTATAGGCGACCTTGATATGCTCAGTTTGCCATTGTTTACCTTGTTGAGTCTCTATACACTTGATAAGCGCATAACTCGCATGAGGTGAATAAGTTTGCATCTTATGTATGATAGGTAAATTATCTTCATAAGCTGGATAGCCAACGCTACCACTATTCACAATAGTTTGTCCTGATGCTAGCATTACTGTTCGCGGAATATGTGTATGACCACATAAGATAACCGCACTATCAATACCACCAAGCAACGCCAATATAGTCTCATCATTACGCACTATTGGCTGACCCGTTTCGATATCCTCTAGCAAATACGTCATGTCATCAGTCGGCGAACCATGGCAAAGGTATACATCTTCATTTACATGATAATCAAATGGCAAAGATCGCATCCATTCAATCGCTTTTTTAGAGAGGTCTTTGACAATAAAATCCATAGTTGGATTATTAGTAATTTCTGCCGTAGTAGCTTCATAAATCTGCCTATCCTGATTGCCTCTAATGGTAATAATGTCATCTTGATGTGCCATCAATAACTCATAGGTAGCGTTAGGTGCTATTGGCCCATACAAAATATCACCAAGATTGACAATCTGATCAACACCTCGATGTCTTATATCGGCAAGCACAGCTTCAAGAGCATAGACATTACTGTGAATATCTGAAATCGCGGCGATGGTTGTTATCTGTTTCTTTTCTAAATTATTCATTTTCTAACTCACTACTCAAAAACTGCTTTACAACTTCAACAGTTGCTAACGGATCTTCTTCATGTGGTATATGACCTAAGTTATCAAATATCTTAAGTTGACTGTTACGTATGTCTCTATGAAACAACATGGCATTTTCTACAGGAATGAGGTCATCTTTTGCACCCCATAATATTAAGGTCGGTATATCTAACTGCTTTATTTGCGCTTGGTCACTATCATCATCAATCTCATTTAGGCGACGACTTAATGCTTGCCGATTACCTTGTCGCAAGGTCAACTCATAATACCTATCAACCAAAGCGTCGTTTACTTTGCTATCGTCTGCATACACGCTTAAAACACTTTTTTCGACGACACTTCTGGGTAGAATACGATTTATAATTGGTGACATCACTGGGTATTTAGCAAGCTTAAAACCAATAGGAACATATTTTGGCGTTACTGAATAGCCAACTGCATCCACCAATATTAAACGACTGATACGCTCAGGATACAAAGCTGCCGTACGCCACGCTACCTTACCCCCTAATGAGTTACCTGCAAGTGTGACACGATCTAATTTCAAATGATTGAGCACTTGAATGACAAACGTAGCATAATTTTCGTAGCTATAGTGTGTGCGTTCGTCCACATAAGGACCGGTCAGACCAAATCCTGGTAGATCCATACTTACGACACAGTACTGCTCAGACAGTGCTTTTATCCAACCTTCCCATGTATGCAGACTTGCCGAGGTTCCATGTAACAAAACGATTGTTTCAGGTGGTTTCATTCTAGACGATATTATTTTAGGTTCAGCGTTAAACGCTTTGACCATTGATACCTTATTAAGGTTTGTATCACACTTACCTGGCAGCGCTATGTGTGCCTGCATACCTTGTATGTCTATAAATTCACTGTTGGGCAGTTGCCATCGTTTTAGCTCAGTGACAGCACGATCAGGCGCCCAATATTTCGCTATAAATACAATCAGTAGGGCAATTGTACCTAGTACTATAAGAACCATTGCTTTTAATAAATACAGTGCCATGTGATCAAATCCATTTAATAAAATGACGTGAATGACAAACATTCTATACCGTTATCCAATACGATAAGCAACAAAAAACCCCAATGTTCAACTTGTCTTGAACATTGGGGCTTCAGTATCGATAAGCACGTATGACTGTAATTATAGTGACTACTTAATTATATTAAGAAGAAGTATGCCCATAGTCCAATAACGATAGTAGCAATAATATTTAATATAACACCCGTGCGAATCATTTCTGTCTGTTTAATCAAACCAGTACCAAACACAATAGCATTTGGTGGCGTCGCAACTGGCAACATAAAGGCACATGATGCACCGATACCGATGACTAGTACGAGTACTTCATGAGGCAAGCCCATCTGCTCAGCGATAGCAGCAAACACTGGCACCAACAATGCAGCAGATGCCGTGTTAGAAGCGAACTCGGTTAAGAAGATAATAAATGCAGATATCGCAATCATCACCACCATCAGTGGTGCCGCAGACAATGCGTTAGCGACCGTTTCACCAAGTACTAAAGACGCACCTGAGACTTTCAAAACTGTCGATAGTGCAATACCGCCACCGAACAGCATGAGTACGCCCCAATCAGTATTGTCAGAAACTTGCTTCCACGATACCAATCCTAAGCTCACTACTGCTGCTGCTGCGGATAAAGCAATAATAGCATCCGTATCAGAAATATCTAATGCTGCACCGATTTTCTTAGAGAATATCCAGCTCAATGCAGTAATAACAAAGACAGTAATGGTCACTATACGTGGCTTATTCCAAGCTATAGGAGTCTCTTCAACCAATGTAATTTTACGATTTAGATTGGGCTTAAGGAATAAATACATCGCACCCAATAATAATGGCAATAGCACCAACATCATTGGTATACCAAACTTCATCCAATCGACGAAAGCAATATTAAGTGCTTTGGCTGCAATAGCGTTAGGCGGTGAACCAACGATCGTACCCAAACCACCCAGACTCGCTGAATAAGCAATACCCAATAATACAAACACAAATGTACCGCGATCTTTCTCACGATCAACCTGTGTCAAAATACCAAGGGCTAATGGCAGCATCATCGCCGCCGTGGCTGTGTTTGATATCCACATTGATAGAAATGCTGTCACACCAAATATCAAGAATACGGCCGTACTAAGCTTACCACCTGACATTGATAGAATCTTTAATGCAATTTTTTTGTCCAACTGTTGTACGTGTAAAGCAGCAGCTAGCGCAAAACCACCAAAGAATAAGTAAATAGTCGGACTAGCGAAACTTTGCAAGCCTATTTTGGCATCAAAATCTGGTATACCTATCAAGGCTCCTACCACCACTACCAGTAGCGCCGTAATAGTCACGTGCACTGCTTCTGTTAACCACAGTACACCGATAAAAAACAGCAAAGCAAGACCTTTATTGGCATTGATATCAAATGGTAAAACATTATAGATAACCATCGCAATAATCGCTGCAATTGCGACAACAATTAACCCTTTGCCTGTACCTTTTGGGAAGGTATCAGTAAATAAATACTCATTGCCATCATTAGGAAGATGGCTATCTAGCTTTTGCTCTGACATAGAATGTCCTTATTGAATAAAAGACGGTGTAAGAAACCTCAAGATAAAAACATAAATTACTGGTTGGTGTGTGTTTTGATAAACACATTACCATTGAAGAAAACATAAAATCGAAAGCACCGATGAAAAACTTATGACTTACTATTAATACTTATTATTGGTAATACTCTACATTTAACTATCTACAAGCAGCGCTTGAGACATGCATATTAAAACTTGTCTTTTTACAACTTATGCTAGCCATCGGCATACCTAGTTATCAGTTACTTTATTAGTTGCATTGTTGATTACATCATCAGTTACACACAGTCACTAAACAAGTGTACTCTGTATATGTACAACATTATAATCACACTTCATACTAGACAAGTAAAATAAAAGCCTTAATAAATAAATCTTTAGCCAAGATATCTTTATTAAAGATCAAATAAAAACACTGGAGTACTTTATGACAGACTCGAATAAAACAGACTCAACGACTAAAATGGCACCAAAAGACATCAACCAAGATGGCTTAGCCAAAGAAGATCAACAACGTACTGACGACTCTATGCTTGATATGATGCAAGGAATGCATGAGCACGAAGATCATAAAGACTAAAATAAAAGAATGTTTTAGTAGCTTGCTACTTTATACTTAAATGAACCTACAGAAGGTTTATAGTAAATAAGATAGGCGTTTATCATTATGATAAGCGCTTATCCTTTTTTTGGCTCTCTAACTTCTGGCAGATGATCTGAAGCATAGTTATATACGAATGCTGCTGTCGAAACAATAGCAATGGGAACAAATAAGGCATCATAGCTGATTGTAGCAAACAAGAAAGCACCTACTGTACTACCGCCGCAAAAGCAATACCAGATAACCGCTTGAAACCCTAAAGTTGGCTTACTGATAGAGCGGCCGGCAAGCCAATTACCGATTGCCGCCCCCATATCCGATGTCAACCCTGTCAGGTGAGTGGTACGAATGACCGCCCCACTATAAGTTGCTACCATCGCGTTTTGTAATCCGCAGGCCATCGCTGCCGCCAATTGTCCTAAATAATCATGCTGCTGGTATAACCAATAACTAACCAACAGTAATGCTGCTTCTAAGTATAGCGCTCGCCCATAACGACGACCGAGTTTCAATGACGTCTGCCCAATGACAAAACCGCTCAGTATAGCGCCTGCCAAGAAAGACAGCAACAAAGTACCAATATATAAAATACTACGTGCGTCTGCATGAGCGATAGCCGCTGCAAACAGGCTCACATTACCAGTGACGTGTGACACCGATAAATTAGCGAACCCCATCAATGCCGTTGTATTCACACAACCGGCACTAAATGCCAGAATTGCCCCGCCCCATAGTATCCACTTTGGTAATTTGGTTATCATATCTCTCGCTCAAAAGTACATAGCTAAAGAGGCACACTGCTAAAAAAGCCCATTGCTAAAAAGACTCATAGTATAACCAGAAAAGACAGCCTATTGGCTGTCTTTTCTATTATCAAACATATCATTGATGACAATTATTACTTCGCTGGCTCATCAAGCGTCATTAATTGCTCACTGATAGCAACCGTATTGAAGCCTGCATCAACAAACATAATCTCACCTGTGATACCAGACGCCCAAGGAGATAACAGGAACAATGCTGCATTACCTACTTCTGTCTGGGTGATATTGCGTTGTAGTGGCGCAATCTTTTCGCTAATATCAAGCATTTTGCGGAAAGACTTGATGCCACTAGCTGCTAGCGTGCGGATAGGGCCTGCAGATATCGCATTAACACGAATACCTTCGCCGCCCATAGACGTTGCTAAATAACGAACACTGGCTTCTAGACTGGCTTTTGCCATACCCATGACATTGTAGTTTGGCAATACTGAAATGCTGCCTTCATAGGTCAAGGTCAACATAGAACCATGGCGCATCGCTAATAATTCACGAGCTGCTTTAGCCAATGCAACAAAGCTATAGCTAGAGATGTCATGCGCTATATGGCTGCCTTCACGAGTCGTTGCACTAACAAAATCTCCATCAAGCTGATCCATCGGTGCAAATCCAATTGCATGAACCACACCATCAATACCGTCACCCCAGTGAGCAGTTACTTGTTCAAAACAAGCAGCAATCGACTCATCAGAGGCGACATCACACTCTAAAACCAAATCTGCTTCAAATTTTTCAGCGGCCATATCGACGCGTTTTTTAATTTTATCGTTCGGGTAAGTCAGGATTAGTGATGCCCCTTCGCGGTGTAGCGCTTCTGCGATAGCCCAAGCGATAGAGAGTTTACTTGCGATGCCAGTTACGACAAATCGTTGTCCTTGCAATAGCATAAGATTTCCTTTTGAATCAATTGAGATGATTTAGAATAAGAATTTATTTAGAGTAATTAGAAGATTGAGACTACTAAATAGTACAAATGAAAAGATGGGTTATTATACACGAATTAATTTAAGTAAACAGTCGTAAACTGTATTTGGTTCTTGTTATTGGATTCGTGAATACCATCAACCAATAGAATGAAAACTCTAACAAAGACTTATTACTTGAAGTAGTATCGACAATGAGAGTTTTTTGCGAGTTACTAAAATACATTTTAGCACCAACGCTTCGAAACAAAACGCACAGACTATAATATTTCACTTGTATTATGGTGAAAACCGTATTTCAAATATTAACACTATGACCGTTTAGATTAGGTACTAGACTTCCCTTTATTGATTAAAGCCTTAACTGCTAGCCACAGCAGTATGAAGTTCAGCAGATTTCGAGTATAATCACAGCCCTTCCCAGCTTGCACAATTTTTATAAGAATCCTCACATGATAGGATTCAACGTTAAGCTACACCCACATTTTGGATGGCTGCCAAACTTATGAGTAACACCCCCATCATAACCCCAGATTATAAAGAAAGTACCGAATCTTATCGCCAACTGATTGCTTCAACTGGCGAAGACTTAGATCGTCCAGGTTTGTTAGATACGCCAGTACGTGCTGCAAAGGCCTTTGCACATCTAACCCAAGGCTATCATCAAAGCATAGAAGAAGTAGTCAATGATGCTGTCTTCCCATCAGCCAATCGTGAGCTGGTACTGGTACAGAACATTGAGTTTTATTCATTGTGTGAGCATCATATGCTACCGTTCCATGGGATCGCTCATATCGGCTACTTACCTGATGGACAAGTACTAGGACTGTCAAAGTTCGCTCGTATCGTCGACATGTATGCTCGTCGTTTGCAAATACAAGAAAACCTAAGTGAGCAGATTGCACAGACCATTATGGATGTCACTGGCTGCCGCGGCGTGGCAGTCGTTATGGATGCATCACATATGTGTATGATGATGCGCGGTGTTAGCAAACAGCATTCAACCACACGTAGCACCGCTATGCTTGGCGAATACCAACATAATAATCAAGCACGCAATGAGTTTTTGGGTGCTGTGCCTAAGCGTCAACCAGCGTTTTAAATTGCTGTTAATTGTTTATTCTGCTTTGAACAATACCCAAATAAAAAGGACGCTGATGCGTCCTTTTTATTTGGGTAAAACCTACTGTGTGATTACAATAGATTAATATAGGAATGAACTAAAAAATGCTTATTGACCGAAGATATAAGACACACCAACTCGCCCACCGAATCTTGAATCAGCAAAACCAAATGCACCATTGACTGATGTTCGACCATTATCCAACATAGTGGCAGCACCAATAGCAACAGCGCTTTGTCCTTCATAATGACCCATGCCACCAAACACAGCCACATTGCCTGGTCTTAGATTAGGAATAGCTTGTTGCGTAGCTAGAGAAATCGCCACACCACTATTTGCCGTTTTTTCTACATCATCTACTCGGCGATTTACACCATTAGAATAGTTTTGAAAACTACTATTCAAGACATCATATTTATTATCCGTGTAGGTATTAGCATCGGTTACTGCTTTAACACTTGCTGTATTCAATTGTCTGAGATTGATTGCATCCGTATCCTGTGTGCCATCTGCTACGTTGATGATTTGACGCTCACTACCTGCTGCTCCAACTGACACTGTGTTATCACGGGTTGATGTTGAATCACTTCCAACAACGACTGCGTTGTTGACTGTAGTACTAATGCCATTTCCTAAAACGACCGTGTTGTTGCCAGTTACCGTATTATTATTACCAAAGCTATAGCTGCCTGAACCACTGACTGTGCTTGGATCACCAATCGCGCCAGAGTTTTTACCTGTTACCAAATTACCTACGCCGATGCTAATAGATTGACTGCCTTCAGCTACTGCACCATTACCTATCGCGATAGCATCTTTGCCGGTCGCTTGGGCTGGTGTGGTTGTACTATTAGAGGTTTGTACAGCAATATTGATATTAGCATCCTTACCTGCTTCACCTTTAGCACCAGTCAGACCTTGAATACCTTGTTCACCTTTAGCACCTGTATCGCCTTTAGCACCAGTCAGACCTTGAATACCTTGTTCGCCTTGGGCACCAGTTTCACCTTGAGCGCCAGTTAAACCTTGAATACCTTGTTCACCTTTAGCACCTGTATCGCCTTTAGCACCGGTTAGACCCTGAATACCTTGTTCGCCTTGAGCGCCAGTTTCACCTTTAGCACCGGTCAGACCTTGAATACCTTGTTCGCCTTGGGCACCAGTTTCACCTTGAGCACCGGTCAGACCTTGAATACCTTGTTCGCCTTGGGCACCTGTATCGCCTTTAGCACCAGTCAGACCTTGGATACCTTGTTCGCCTTGAGCGCCAGTTTCGCCTTTAGCACCAGTCAGACCTTGGATACCTTGTTCGCCTTGAGCGCCAGTTTCGCCTTTAGCACCAGTCAGACCTTGGATACCTTGTTCGCCTTGAGCGCCAGTTTCGCCTTTAGCACCAGTCAGACCGATGTCGCCCTTATCCCCCTTGGCGCCAGTTCCGCCAGTTGTCAGTTCTGCCAGTTGTTCGTTACAAACCGGCTCAGTACTGCCGAATCCAAAACCATGTACACAGTCGGAAATAGTCATCCAATCTGCCGCTACAGTTTCTGCTGTTAGACATATACTGCTAATAGCTAACATACTCATTGCTAGATACGATGCCTTCCTACCTGCTTTATGATCTTCTTTACAAGTAGAATTAACTACGGCTGTATCTACAACAGGATCCTGTGAATTTTTTAACATAGCTTGTGCCCTCTCATGTGAGTTTAGATGTTTCAAAACGCTAAAAACCTTAAATTGTCTATTAACTAAATTTATACATTTCGATTAATTATATTACACAAAGGACATTAATAGAATACATTTTGATACTTATTAGAAATATTATTATAAATAACAAAAAAAACGCTCACTATGCTGTTTAAGCAATAGTGAGCGTTTTAAACTTATTAAATTAATATAAATTAACCAACTGGTTTGACTTCATCGACCCAATCTCCATAACCAGCGGCTTCCATTTCTGCAAGTGGAACGAAACGCAGCGCCGCTGAATTCATGCAATAGCGCTTACCTGTTGGTGCTGGACCATCATCAAACACATGACCTACGTGCGAGTCCGCGTAACGACTACGGATTTCAGTACGGGTTCCAAATATGCCTGGATCCGGCTTTTCCACCACTAAGCTAGTGTCCAATGGACGAGTAAAGCTCGGCCAGCCCGTACCGGACTTGTATTTATCACGAGAAGAGTACAGTGGCTCACCAGATACGACATCTACATACAATCCAGGCGCTTTATTATCCCAGTATTCATTATCAAAGGCGCGCTCGGTCCCTTCTTTTTGAGTGACCTTATACTGAATATCATTGAGCGATTTTTTTAGCGCATCTTGTGAGGGTTTTGCGAATGTATCTGGGTTAAAACCTTTGCTTACTTTGCTATCCGACGTGACGTTCATCATCACTTGCTGTGTGCTATCTGCTGTAGGCGTAAACTTACTAAAATCAATCTCATAGTTTTTACCATAGACACTTTCGATGAATTGATAACGACCAGAGTTGAAAGTATAAGCTTTGTAGCGTATCGGATTCTTTTTATAGTAATCCTGATGGTACTCTTCAGCAGGATAAAAAGTACTAGTAGGAACAATCTCAATCACTACTGGTTTTTCGTATACCCCAGAGTCTTGTAGTGATTGCTTAGCAGCTTCTGCAATTTTCTTTTCTTGCGCATTATCATAAAAAATAGCAGGACGATACTGTGTACCGCGGTCGACAAACTGACCTTTATCATCAGTAGGATCTGCGATTCTCCATAGAGCCTGTACTATACCATTGTAAGTAATTTTCTTAGGATCATAATATACCTGCGCCGCTTCTGTATGGCCGGTCCCACCTGCTGACACCTGCTTGTAGGTTGGATTTTCGGCGGTACCACCCGTATAGCCAGACACTACTTCTACCACACCAGGGATTTTCTCGTAACCTGCTTCAACACACCAAAAACACCCACCCGCTACCGTGGCTACTGCTAATCCTGGTGTAGTCGGTGCATAGGGATTAGCGGCAGTTGTATTTTTTACAGTAGAGCTACTTTCAGTTGATGCGCAGCCTGCGTAAATCGCGCTGCTCGCTATGATAACTAACCCTATAATTTTAGACGGTAATATGCGGTTCATAAAAAGCTCCTAAGCGTAATATCCTTTAAATATCTTAACGATTTTGTGTCACTGTAACATTCCTATATTGTTATATATTTACAGTTTATTAAGATATTTTTTATTAACTGAGTGTAATCACAAGATAAATTAAAGGATTAATTGATAACGGTTATATATTTTAGTATGAGTTAACTATAGAAATAAGACTAAAGCTTTATTATCTCAAATGCATTAAAAAAGCCCATTCTCGAAAGAGTGACGGGCTTTTATTTATCGCGAAGCTCTCAATATAAACATAGGATTATGACACTGTTTTATTATTATCAGTACGTTCGTCACTAGCCAGCTTAATCTTCATTAGAATTTCTTTGATTTCAGCAGCTGATAGATAAGTTGGTACTGCATAAGTGTCACTAACTTCTTTTGCAGCTGCCTTTGCAATATCATCAAAGTCGCTGGTTTGCATACCCTCAACTATCGGATCGATATTTAAATTTGCAATCAGTTTTCTAACTTGCATGATAAGGTGATCTGCTATCTCACTATCACCATTAGCTACTTGACCATCCTGTACCATACCAGTTCTTTTGGCCAATGCAGCCAGTCTTTTTTTGCTAGCTTTGCGATTGACGTCAAGTACATAAGGCAACACGATAGCGTTAGCACGACCATGAGGAATACTATAGTAAGCACCTAACTGATGTGCGATAGCATGCACATAGCCCAGACCTGCTTTGTTAAAGGCAATCCCGCCATAATGAGCGGCGATACCCATCTCTTCTCTTGCTTTTAGATTGCCACCGTCTTTATAGGCTAGTGGTAGATAATGCATAACAGACTTTACAGCAGAGGCTGCATAGTAATCTGTCTCTACACTAGCATTAGCGCTCATCCATGCTTCTAATGCATGAGTCAATACATCAATACCTGTATCTGCTGTGATATGAACTGGCATGCCTTTCATGATAACTGGATCAATCGCTGCGGCTAGCGGTACCATTCTTGGGTCGATAGATAATGCTTTTTGATGCGTTTTATCATCAGACACGACTGCACCGAGTGTCGCCTCTGATCCTGTACCAGCCGTCGTTGGTACGCAGTATAAAGGCGTCGCAGGCTTTCTTGCTTTGAGAATACCAATTAGCTGCTTTGGTTTGCACTTATTGCCTTGAGACATCGCTATCATTTTGGCTGCATCGATCACTGAGCCGCCACCAATGGCTACGATAGAGTCACAGTTGGCGGCTATTGATTGGCGAAGCCCTTCTTCAACTACCTTAAAAGTAGGGTCTGGCGTAATACCGTCATAGATGTGATAACGGATATTTTTTGCATCTAGATAATCGGTAACTTTTGCTGGTATATCCAGCTTATTGAGCACCTTATCCGTGACAATAAACACATTGGTATTGCCTTCATTGATAAGCATGTCGCATAGCTCATCACAGGCAGTCTCACCGACAAACAACATTGGTCTTCTGATAGGTATCACGTAAGACACTGCTTTTAATACCTTTGCCCGAGTCTTAGCAACGGCCAAATAACCAGCATGCTGCAAACTGTTGTTCTTCACCAATTTAGTAATACTGTTTTGTGTTTTCATGAGCACAAAATCCTTTTTAATGATGGTTTTAACTGTAATAAAGACCGTTTTGCTGAGTCAGTTAAATATTACTAATTTACGAGCGCCAAAGTGCATAAAGATTCGTATCACAGTATTGTAAAACAGGCGACTTTCTAAAATTATTGTACCACTGCTTTTTTTAGTATGTCGCTATTATTATGAACTACGATGTGTTGGTTTTATACCAGATCGCTTAATTTAGTCGCTTGATTTGATTGATCAATCTAAGTGGCTACATCAAATCGTTTAAACTAGTCAGTACTTGCCTTTAACAGTTGCTGAGTATAAGCATGTTGTGGGTGATTAAAAAGATACTCGGTACGTCCAGACTCTACACAAACGCCTTCTTTTAATACCATAATATGCTGACATAGAGCACGTACTACTTTGAGATCATGACTGATAAAAACATAGCTTATTTGCAGTCTTTCTTGGATTTCTCGCAGTAAACTGACAACTGCTACCTGTGTGGTACTGTCGAGCGCAGAGGTAGGCTCATCCAATATAAGTAAACTGGGTTTCATAATGAGCGCGCGCGCCAGTGCCACGCGTTGACGCTGACCACCCGACAGCTCATGCGGATAACGCTGCGCAAATACTAAAGGCAAATGCACCATAGCAAGACTATCTAGTACT
The DNA here is from genome assembly GCF_052376195.1 of Psychrobacter sp. AOP7-B1-25. Lineage (NCBI taxonomy): Bacteria > Pseudomonadati > Pseudomonadota > Gammaproteobacteria > Moraxellales > Moraxellaceae > Psychrobacter > Psychrobacter sp. AOP7-B1-25. The sequence continues at coordinate 39,974 of NZ_JBQSVK010000007.1, read as the reverse complement.
GCTTGCTGACGGGTGACTTTATCCACGCCTTGTACCAGCAATCCTTCTTCAACGATTTGCATGACCGTCATACGCGGATTAATACTAGCAAATGGATCTTGAAATACCATTTGTATCTGCGAGCGGAAATTATGCAATGCTTTTTTGGACAATGCTGAGATGTCTTGACCATTGACTATTATCTGTCCATTCACACGTGCTTGGTTGCTCAATAGTTGGCTAAGCGCCAATGCAATGGTAGTTTTGCCAGAGCCAGACTCACCAACGATACCCAATGCCTGACCTTTTTGCAGCGTCATATCGACATCCTTGACCGCATCGAACCAGCGCTTGGTACCACCAAACAGACTTTTTTCAATTGGAAACTGTACGTTAAGATTACTCACTTCTAGTACGCTTGATTGTTTATCTGCGTTATCGTCTGCTATAACTAACGCTTGCCCAAAGTCTTGCTGAATGAGCGTACGAGTATAGTCGGCTTTAGGCTGATCAAATACCGCAGACGTTTGACCTTGTTCGATCGTTTGACCTTGGCTCATAACGATGACCTCATCACTATAACGCCTGACCAAATTGAGATCATGACTGATCAATATCATTGCCATATTGTGCTTGCATTTGAGCTCATCTAATAACGCCAACACCTCGTGCTGCAAAGTGACATCAAGCGCAGTCGTCGGTTCATCAGCAATTAGAATATCAGGCTGCTGTGCCAATGCCATGGCAATCATTACTCGCTGACGCTGACCACCTGATAGCTCATGTGGATAACGGCTCAACTTGTCAGAAGGATCGGCAATATTGACATCATTTAGCAAAGCGATGCTGGTGTTTCGCCATTGTTTCTTTGGTACACCGCTTAGACGCAACGACTCAGCAATTTGTTTAGCGACCGTATGCAATGGATTTAATGCAGTCATCGGCTCTTGAAACACCATACCAATTCGCTGTCCACGAATAGACCGTAGCGCAGTATTACGTGATTTATCATTGACGATGGGCAATGTAGACATGCCTGCCGTACTTGCTAATTGAGCCTCACCAGTAATGGTCAAGCTGTCTGGTAATAGACCTAACAGCGCAAGACTGGCAATTGATTTACCAGAACCTGACTCACCAACGATGGCTAAGGTTTGTCCTTGTCTTAGCTCATAAGACAGCGCATCGACTAGCTGGACACCTGTAGTCGTCGTGATAGTAAGCTTGTCTACGGTTAGCATAAGCTTATCTTGTGCACGATTCAGACTTTGACTTGTGGCGTTGTTCTGCTCGGTGGCGATAATATTTTCAGTCATATTAAGAACGCCTCGGATCAAATGCATCACGCAATGCTTCGCCGACGAAGATGAGCAGTGATAAAATAAAGGTCAAGCTAAAGAATCCTGACAAGGCTAACCACGGTGCATCAAGGTTGTTTTTCCCTTGTATCATGAGTTCACCAAGAGACGGTGAGCCAGGCGGTAATCCATATCCCAAGAAATCCAGCGCGGTCAGAGCGATAATATTGGCCGTTAAGATAAACGGCAGTTGCGACAAACTAGAAGCTAGTGCATTGGGTAAGATATGTCTAAGCATAATTTGGCTATCCGAAACGCCTAAATTGCGTGCCGCTCGCACATAGTCAAAATTGCGGGCTCGCAAAAACTCTGCTCGTACCAAACCGACCAGCCCCATCCAGCCAAATAGTAACATCATGGCAAACAGCATAATAATACTGGGATTAAACAGACTAACTAAAATAATAATCATAAACAGCTGGGGCATACCGCCCCATACTTCCATAAACCGCTGCCCTGCCAGATCTACCCAGCCGCCATAATAGCCCTGTACCGCACCGACGGTAATCCCAATCAGTGCGCCCGCAAGTGTCAAGGCCAAACCAAATAGTAACGACACTCTCATACCATAAAGTATTCGTGCCAGCACGTCGCGTCCCATATCATCAGTACCAAGCCAGTTCTGAGCATTGGGTGCTGCTGGGTAAGGCAGACCAAGCTCGACATTCGGTGTCTGATCAGCAAACGGAATAGGCGGCATTATATAAAACCCTTGCTCATCGATTAACGACTGCACTGCAGGGTCTTTATAATTGGTTTCGGTCTCAAACACACCGCCAAATGTTGTTTCGGGATAGGATTTTAATACTGGAAAGTAATAATCACCTTGATACTGCACTAGTAATGGTTTGTCATTGGCAATGACATTAGCCGCCATACAGATGACAAATATCACCGCAAAAACAAACAACGATATCACCCCAAGACGATTTTGGCGAAAGCGATTTAGGCGTGCTTGCCATATAGGGTTCAAGCGTGGCTTTTTTGTGGTAGGTAGCTGCTCAAGCATTAGCGATTTATTTGCTTCGCTATTAACAGTACCATTCTGTGAGGAAGATTGATTATTTGACATTAGCGCCCCTCAAAATCAATACGAGGGTCGATTAAGTGATAACTTAAATCACTAATTAACTGCAATAGTAGCCCGACCAAGGTAAAGATAAATAGTGTGCCAAATATCACTGGATAATCGCGTTGTTGAATGGCTTCAAAACCTAGCAAGCCGAGGCCATCAAGTTTAAATATAATCTCAATCAAAAAGTTACCCGCAAAGAAAATACCAACGATAGCGGCTGGAATACCTGCAATAATAATTAGCATCGCATTGCGAAATACATGGCCATATAGCACTTGACGCTCACCCAATCCTTTAGCACGAGCGGTCAGTACATATTGCTTGCCCAGCTCCTCTAGAAAGCTAAATTTGGTCAAATAAGTCAAACTTGCAAAACCGCCTACCGTACTTGCTAGCAGCGGTAACGCCAAATGCCAAAAATAATCTTTTACTTTACCAAGCGCGCTTAGCTGATCAAAATTTTCGGACGTCAACCCTTGCAGTGGAAAGATATTCCAATAGCTGCCACCTGCAAAGAACACCAGTAAAATTACCGCAAAGACAAACACTGGTATCGCATGTCCAATCGCCAGTAGCATAGCAGTGGCTTTATCGATGCTTGAGCCATGATGCATCGCTTTGTAGACGCCTAGCGGAATGGCTATCATATAGATGAGCAACGTACTCCACAGTCCGAGCGATATCGAAACTGGCAGCTTCTCTACGATAAGATCGGTCACCGACTGCCCTTTAAAAAACGACTCACCAAAATCTAGCTGAGCATAGTTCTTTATCATGAGCCAGAATCGCTCAGGAGCGGATTTGTCAAAGCCGTATTGGGCATTAATCGCGGCGACCATCTCCTCAGAGAGACCACGCGTTCCTTGATAAGTACTGTCATTACCACCTGCACTGCCCGCACCAATATTACTACCAAGCGCATTGTCTTTTGCACCCTGTTCGATAAGTGCCAGCTGCTGCTCAACAGGCCCGCCTGGTGCCGCTTGTACGATTACAAAGTTGGCAAGCAATATCAAAAATAGTGTCGGCAATATCAGTAGTAGTCTTTTTAAGATATAACGACCCATAATGGCGACTTCCTAAATAAAGAGAGAGCAATAGCATTCAGCAGTGGATATTTTATGTTGAAGGTGTATAAAAAATATTTTTTAAAAGTTGTTTTTTAGCTCACGTAACGCTGCAAATACCGTCAATGATTTCTCATCATCGATAGGCATTTTTGATTTAACCCCTGCGATTACACTTAGCTCATGCGTACGTAAAAACACATTTATCGCGCGCTCATGTTCTAGTGTCACTGGTAACGTTGGCAAACCTTGCTCAGTTTGCGCCTCTGCTCGTGCTAAAGCTTGCTGCATCGCTTCATTGTTAGGTTCAATGGACAGCCCAAAGCGCAGGTTGTTGGCCGTATATTCATGTGCAGGATATAGTAGCGTCTCATGAGACAATCCGTTCAAGCGCTTAAAACTCTCATGCAGTTGCTCAATCGTACCAGTAAAAACACGCCCGCAACCTGCACTAAACAGAGTATCACCGCAGAAGCAGTGCTTTTGTCCATCAATATCCAAGATGTAGGCCATATGGCTAGCGGTGTGCCCTGATACATCCCAAACTTGCGCAGAGCAGCCCCATGCGCTCACTGTGCTACCATCTTTAATGGTTTGATCTTCATCGACACCATGCTCACTATGCGCAACCAAATGAGTCATCGGATATGATTCCTGCAACTCTGCTACGCCGCCGACATGGTCATGATGGTGATGGGTGGTCCAAATCGATGTTAGCTCTAACTCGTGCGTTCCTAGATAATCAATGACTGGCTGTGCTTGACCTGGGTCAATGACAATTGCTTGCTTATTATTTTCATTAATCAACGTCCAAATATAGTTATCATTAAATGCTTTGATTGGGTGAATGCGAATACTCATGTTAAATCCTTACCAGTAGTTATTTTTGTTAATCGTTATTTTGAACTATCTAATCTAATTTTTATTCGAGAACAACAGCATAGATTTGATAAAAACAACATATATGCTTAGCTGTCCGTTGTTACAGGGTCAAACTTTATAGTAAATACTGTCTATTGTTTTAAATATTTATTGATGCGCTCTTCTGCCTCTTTATCGACCCACCAGTAATCGATACCCACTGCATTGGTCGGTAGCTTTTCGGTATGACGATACTGATCCCAATAGGCAACATTGGTACCAGACTTGCCGTATAGCGGTACGACATAATGCCCTGCGCGCAGCAACCGGTCTAGCACCTGCGTATATAATACAATCTCATCACGGTTTTTAGCATTACCAAGGGCCGCAATCACATGATCGACGGCTGCATTTTTGATACCAGCACTATTATGGTTGCCAGGCTCATTAGCAGCAGCGCTACCCCAGAATGCCGCTTGCTCAGCACCAGGAGATAGACTTTGGGCAAAAACGTCCACGACCATATCATAATCAAAACGGCGCATACGCTCATAATATTGCGGCCCATCGACTTGACGTAAGGTTGCATCAAATCCTAAGCGTTTTAGATTACGAATATAAGGCAACAACACGCGGCCCATGGTCTCACCTGTCATCAAGAGCTCAATCTGAGCAAGCGATCCATTAGGCTGATATAGTTTCATATCCTCATAATAAAACCCAGCCTCTAACAATAGCTTGCGTGCTTTTAACAACCCTTGACGATTAAAACCATTACCGTCACTAGTAGGCAACTGCCATTCTGCTAACGTTGCTTTACGTTGAATCGGTTCGAGTTCGGACAATAATGGTGTCAATACCTGCATCTCTGCGTCAGATGGCGTACCCGTTGCGGCAAGCTCCGAGCCATGAAAAAAGCTTTGCAAGCGCTCATACTGCCCATGAAACAAGGTTTTATTCATCCATTCAAAATCATAAACGGCCGTCAAGGCTTTACGAACTTTAATATCTTGAAAGATTGGGCGACGCATATTCATCACCAACGCTTGCATCGGTACGGGATTTTGGCTAGTTATCGTCTCTTTTTGGATAAGCCCTGCTTTTACTGCGGGAAAATTATACCCAGTTACCCAATTCGACGCTTTATTTTCGGGACGAAAACGATATTGTCCAGACTTAAAACCTTCAAAAGCAATTTCATCACTTTGATAATAAACAAACTTGATCATATCAAAATTGTAGCGACCGCGATTGACCATCAAATCACGACCCCAGTAATTGGGATCACGTATATAACTTACCGAACGCCCTGCTTCAACACGTCCTAATTTATAAGGTCCACTACCCATCAATGGCGTCAGACTGATTTTTTCAAAATCGGTATCAATGGAAGATTTGGCAAAAACAGGAAACTGCCCAACGGTTAGTAAAATTTCTTTGTTTTCAGCAGATGCAAAGACAAACTTTACTTGTTGATCATTAATAATTTGAATGTCTTTGATATCGCTCAGATAACTGCGAATATACATGGGACCTTTATTCAATATCGCCTCAAAGGTCGCTTTTACATCGCGACTGGTTACAGCAGACCCATCCCAAAAACGAGCATCAGGATTGAGGTGATAGATAATCCAGCTCGTATCGTCCGGATCATATGTCACTTTGCTTGCCAGTTGCGGATACATGGTAAAAGCTTCATTCAATGAACCAGTCATCAAAGTATCATACAGATAGTCTGTGCCAATCATCGCGACGCCTGTAGTCATCCATTTGTTGGCGCTATTAAATGTACCGCGAGCATCTAGAGAAAGCGTGCCTCCTGATGGCGCTTTTGGATTAGCATAAGGTAAGTAAGGTGCATTGATGTACTCAGTGGGGCTATTATGACCAAGCGCTTTCGTCGTAATAGGTGCAGCGATACTGCTCGGTATCCAGCTGACAATAATGGTTAGCAACATGGTTTTTAATAGGGCATTTTTTATTATCATGACGTTATAACAAACCTCTATGCTAACCAATATAAATATCAAAACGTAAAGCCTGACAGCAAAACAGCGTGATAGCAAAATTTTATCATAACAAACTTAGGTTTTTTCACCTAATGGTTTGCTGCGGATATCACTTAATGGTTATCACATGACATTATTATCGCTACGTACTAGTTTGACCAAACTGTCTGTTTATAAGTATAAAAAAGGCGCAACCATGATCGGTTGCGCCCTTCTTGATGTATATTCTATGTATGAAGACTTTATACGCTAGCAGTTACCATCTTGCTTACGCGTGCTTTTTTTCAAAGGCAATCATAAAGTCAACCAGCTGCTGTACCCACTCGAGTGGTACGGCATTATAAATACTGGCTCGCATACCACCTACATCACGATGACCTTTTAGATTTAACAAGCCAGCTTCTTCTGACTCTTCTAGGAATACTTTATCGAGGCTGCTGTCTGCTAAGGTAAACGGTACGTTCATGATAGAACGATGCTTAGGATCTACTGGGTTATTATAAAAACTGCTCTCATCAATCGTTTTATAAAGTAAATCGGCTTTTTGCTGATTGGTTTTACCAATAGCAGCTACACCGCCCTGCTCTTCTAGCCAATCAAACACCAGCCCTGCTAAGTACCAAGAGTACGTCGCTGGCGTGTTAGACATAGACTCTTTGTCAGCTTGGTGCTCATAGTTCAGGAGCATAGGACACCATTCACTGGCCTGCCCCATCAAGTCATCACGAATAATGACAATAACCAACCCTGCAGGACCGATATTTTTCTGTGCGCCCGCGTAGATCATGCCAAATTTAGACACATCTATCGGCTGTGACAAGATACAAGATGACATATCAGCAATGATTGGCGCATCTACTTGTGGTGGCTCAAATATCTGTAAACCATGAATCGTTTCATTGGCACAGTAGTGAAAATAAGCGGCGTCTTCACTGATATTCCAATCGCTTTGCGCTGGTACGTCAGTAAAGTTACTCTCTTTACCAGTTGCAACTAAGTTAATCTCGCCTAGACCTAGCGCCTCATAGCGCTTGGCTTCTTTGATCGCTTTGCCTGACCATGCGCCTGTCGTCAAATAGTCACCACGTCCACCGTTTAGCAGATTCAATGGAATCGCCGAAAACTGTAAGCTAGCACCGCCTTGCAAAAACAGCACTTTATAGTTATCTGGTATTTCCATAAGCGTGCGTAGCTTAGCTTCCGCTTTGTCAGTAATGGCCATATACTCTTTGCTACGGTGGCTGACTTCCATGACCGATAGGCCGCGACCTTGCCAATCAAGCAATTCGCTCTGCGCGCGCTCTAATACGGCTGTTGGCATGGTAGCAGGGCCAGCGCAAAAATTTGGCAGGCGATGCGGTGTGGCAGTTGCTGTAGACGTTGGGGTTGTAGGCATAATCACAGTCCTAGGTATGATGAAATAAAAGGATATTTTTATTTCAGTTTGTTGGTAAAGGCATTGGTATCGATGTTAATTTTCATATAATTCAACGAGATATCTGCTCCCACAGCTGACGCTTAGTATCACTGTCTGCGAGCATTTCTTCTAATGTCGGCACCGTAGTCAGATTGGGATGTTGGAGGCCGTCAGGTAGCGCGGTCAGTGCAGCAACTTGTATCTCTTCGCTGCGGCCAAGTCGAAAGATATATCCTGCAAGACTGGCATTGGCAAGCTCAGCAGTATCCATGCCATCACAAATTGGAAATGATGTCATCTCGCAAGTGATTGATAGCGCTTCAGTGATGTTTTTCCATAATTTTTGACTGTCACTATTCAGTGCTTTGATATCAACCAATATTACCCAGTCACCATAGCGGCCACCCTGCAGATCAAATGGCACTACTTTTTTTAAGCTCTCATCTTTTACACGGTCATCACTATTACTTTGCGGAAAATTACTCTGCGCAAATTGAGGTTGCTCAATAGGTGCATTCGTTGAGGTAATATCAGTTTGGTTGGACACAGCACTTGAACTAACCGTACTCGAATCAACAGTATCAAAACTATAAGTAACAGGGCTTTGTTCATTAGCCATCTGTTCAATGGTAGCTAGAGAATCAGTATCATGCTCATCTGAAACGTAGCCGTTAGCATGATACTCTTTGATATCATGACCACCCGTCGGTTGATCAACTGTATCTACGGCTTCAGCGCGCGCTACTTCATTGTTGTTAGACTCAATATCAGTAGAGTCAGTATCTGTTGGCTTCACCGAAGCTGTCGCAATGTCAGCCATATGGATGGTTTCTGATTCAGGCTGTACCCACTGATCGATACCCATCATCGCTAGAATTTGGCGTTGCTGCACACGGCGCTGTAATACAGTTAGCGGGTCTTGGGTATCACTCATGCGACTCTACTATCCTATTCATTTTATTTATGTCATTTATAGATGTGTTTATTATTTTGGCAGCTCTCACAGAGTATGCTTCACACTATTAATCAAATACTAGACACATATCAATCAAAACAGCTGCCGAATACCAAACCAACGCTCTGACATTACCAGCAAACAATCGTATTCATCTTGGCTGATTATCGTATCGTGTAACATCACTGTATGCAATGTACTTAGCCATTGTCGATACTCATTATGAGTTGGCTGGTTGATCTCACTTTCATTATAATCTATTTGGCTACCGTCCTGTTGCTTCTCTCGATAATTATCAGCATTCTGAGCATCTACCAAGCGTTTGGTAGAGTGCTTAGCAGAGACAGGAACCGCAGAAATAATTGCCAATAACTGAATACTGTTCAAGTGCTGTGCGGTCAATAATAGCCACTGTAAATTGAGATCGCTTACTGTCATGAGATCAATATCAATCAAGCGCGCATGACGTCTCAAATCTACAATATAATGTGCCACACTATCGTTACATTCACTCAATAAAGATCGGTCATGCATTGAGATCATCTGGCCTTTTACATCTTTTGATAGTCGATAAGCCAATAAAACGATAACCGACACGTCTGCTGTATCAAGACCTGTAAATACCTGACCTGAAGGATCTAATTGCGCTCTTACATCCTCTATACCAGTCTTCAGTATCTGCGGCCATAGATCCTGCGCGTCTGTATCTTGTAAAACTTCGAACAATATCGGTAGCAACTGCTGCAAATGTAGCGCTTGCCATAGTGACAATATTGGCGATTTTTGATGTGCTAACACTGACGAATTATTTAGAGCAGTCGCATGAGAGTTATCACTAGATATATTTTGATCTGACGAATCGTTGGCCAAGCTTTTGGTTAAGTCAGATGTCAGATGTTGGTTAAACAACTCAAATATGCCCTGCTGATAGCGCAACAACATCGTACGGCATCTCTCTTGTTTTTTATAGTACTGATGACTGTCGTGACTATGATCGTCTTTACTTTTGAGCTTTAGATTTTCGATAAATAGTTCAGATAAATCCTTTTGACGCAATTGACTTAAGGCGATCTCAATCAAAGCACTATCCAGACGTCTATCCAAACTGGTTACTACTGTCATCAGCTTAGTATCTATCGCATGCGGTAATATTTGCTCATGCTTAATGGTATCAGTCTCAAAAGACAAGCCATCATTCCAAATATCATTCAAATTATAAGTGGCAATCGTTGATAAGGGTCGATGCTGATGACAAAGTAAAACAGCTTCGACTAATGCTAGCGCACCTAAAGGATGATGACTATGATTGAGTACATACTGAGGTAATGGCACCTTTCGAATATCGCTAATTTCAATTAATGTATTTTCTGGTAAGTCAGCGTCAGGTTTAGCCTGCCATGGTTTTAACAGCTGATGAGTACCAACATCTTCGGCCTGTACCTGAAGCCGCCCATCAACCACTACATCAGCGTCTATGGCAAACTCTAAACCGTCATCAACTTCTGATTCACCACTATCTTTACGATTGTCGCTTGTAGACTCAGCAGGAGTTTTCCTGTCACTTTTCTGGCTATTGTCACCTATATTAATCGTTGCGGTTGTTTGAGCTTCAATGGCTGACGAATACTGTGTGTTTTTTTCTGACAGGTTTTTACTTAGGCTATTTTCTTCTGTGGTTCCCCAATCACCTAAGCGGCGTTGCCTATATATCTCTTTGACCTTTTGCTGATGTATTCGCTTTTCTTTGGCAATTTGTACCGCGAACTTATGATAAGCATCCGCATTAATCGCGCTCATACGCTCAGTCAAGCTTGGATGAGTGGCAAACCACGACACATCACCTAGGTCTGCCCCACTACTAGCGAAGAAAAAGTGACTGAGTCCATTGATATCAGCAATGCCAGACAAACGTGAGCCGAGCGAGTCTTGATGAATAGCTTGTAAGGTTTCGATAATCGCAGGTGTACGTGTCAATTGAACACTAGTGGCATCAGCGAGTAGCTCACGCTCACGATTAAAGCTGTGCTTAATCAACTGCGCGCTTGCCATACTAGAGAAGCTCAAGCCATGTAGTAGCAATGTCCAGATACTACGCGGGACTTGACGATCTATTATAGGTGGTGTTTGTATCCACTTAGACTGCCGCTTGGCTGAGGACTGCTGTTGTTGTGATTGCTGCTGCCAGTAGGCGACCCATTCACTATGCGTGGTGAAATTGGCGGTTTGTGCCTCTGTGTTACGTGCCAGCGTATCAACCTGTCTCTGTGGTAGCGGCTTTTGGGAGATATTATCGATATCAAAATAATGATGATTAGATATTGGGTCACTCCAGTCATATAGTATCTGCAAACCTGCCAATACCACCATGAGCTGTAGATTGAACGTAGCATCACCGTGCAGTATATGACCATATTCGTGGCCAATAAGTCCGTATAACGCTTCATCAGACAATTTATCTAGCGCGCCTTGGGTAACGACGAGCACCATGTCTTGGCTATGGCGACCAGCGACGAAACCATTGATACCCTGCTCATCAGGAAGCACGTACAAAATCGGTGTGCGCAAACCTGCCGCAATCGCTAACTGCTGGGCAGTTTCATAATAGCGACGATAAACGGGCGGAAAATCACGCTCATCACGCACGGCTATATGACGTGAACTATAGCGAACCTTTTCTTCGGCTTCGTGTTGATGGGCGACTCCTTGACTGTGCTCCCATGGCGCTTGACTGTTATCAATGAACAGCCTAACTGCTCCTACTCGTTGAGCAATAGCACGACCACCCGCCCTTAGCCGTCGATACTCTAAAAAACTACCACCAACGAAACTACCTAACGTCAAAACAATGACCAGAAGCAATACCCAGTGATATATACCGCCTGTAAACACAGTTAGCAGCATAGACATAACAGCCAAGCCCACAGCCATATGAGCAAGTACAATCAGGAAAAACAGTCCATAGAGTAAGAGACTGCGACGCGTACGTATCCGCTGTTCACCAAAGAAATCCATCAGATTAGGCTGCCTAGAGTTCGCCAAAATTATCTAAACCTTAGCCCATATCGACAATCGGTGCCTGAGCAATCGCTTCTCTATCTTCAAATACCAACTGACTGAGTGGACGAAAGCTAAAAGTTGTACTAACGAGGTTATTGGGGAAGACTTCGCGATCATTGTTATAAAACATCACGCTGTCATTGTAATGCTGACGCGCGAACCCGATGCGATTCTCTGTATTGGTTAGCTCATCCATGAGCTCCTTGATCATACTATCGGCTTTTAGCTCTGGATATGCTTCGACGACAGCAGAAAACTGACTCAACGCCTTGGATAATATGCCTTCTGCTTTTGCAAATAGCGCCATATGCTCTAGTGAGTCTGGCTGATGCTTATTAGAGTCCTGTAAATCTTGGGCATGATTACGCGCACTAATGACTCGTGTTAGCGTTTCTTCTTCATGACTCAAATAACGCTTGGCGGTTTCGACCAAATTTGGAATCAGATCATGACGACGCTTCAGTTGCACATCTATTTGAGCAAAGCCGTTCTTTGCTTGGTTACGTGCGCGTACCAATCTATTGAAAATAGATACCCCAAACACAAAGACCAACACCACAAATGCAATGAATAGCCAAACAAACATCTTCATAACTGAACTCCAAGGTGTCTAGAATGTTAATAAAAAGTTAATACATTGTATTTTAACTCATATTAATCAATAAAACTTTGGAACTAGAAAGGTAATCGAACAAAAAATTGATTCTAAAACCAAACAAGCAATTAGATAAGCATTAGACAAAATATTGACCAAAAAAAAGCCCTTTACAATGAAGGGCTTAATACATCACAAATAGGTCTTTTATATTTTATTGGAATAAATATCAAATTTTAGGCAAAAAAAAGCGACTCCAAAAGCACATCCTCGGCACACATTGTGACTATTACCGTTGCTACCTTCCGGTCCTGGCGGGATTCATAGAACAATGTTGCGAGGCTACCAATGGAGCCACCAGTCGCAAATTATACAAGAAATTTTTAATTTTACAACCCCTATTTCAAAACTGTTTGTTTTAGGCCCCAAATAGCCCTTTTATTTAGTTCATCAGCTCATATTATCAACGCCTGAGCACGAATGAAGCCAGTAACTTAGGTCACAAAATTCTCACAGCAACTTATATAAATTTTGCTATTTTAGTGAATGAAGTTGTACCCACGTTGATGTTTAGAAAGTAATAGGGACAATTTTTTATGTATAGATGAGCTTTGAGAATTATCGTTTATATATTTTTAGAACTAATTTAGGAGATAAAAATGAAAAACACTTTATTGAATAAAGCAGCACTCGCTTCTGGTACGGTTTGTCTCATGACAGCAATGATGGGTAGCGCTCATGCAGAACCAACAGGATACGACCAACTGACGTTTCAGACAGAGATAAAAGAAGAGATTCAGAACGACGAAGTACGCGCCAGTTTGTACAAGAAGGCACAAGCAACTGACTCTAAAACCTTAGCTACGATGCTCAATACCTCAATCAATAATGCCATGAAAATCGCCAAGCGCTATCCTAGCGTAACCGTGAGCACAGGACAGCAGCGCACCTATCCACGCTACGACAAAAATAATAAAATTATTGGCTGGACAGGTCAGGCAAACATAGACTTAAAGAGTACAGACTTTTCAGCGACTAGCCAGCTCATTGCTGACTTACAAGAAACCTTAGTGATGAACAACCTTAATTTTGGTGTATCAGATACTAAAAAGGATGCTCTAGAGCAGAAGTTAATGACCGAAGCCTCACGGGCTTTTCAGCAGCAAGCTAAAAGCCTTACCCGCGCTTGGGATGCTCGTGGCTATCGCGTCATCAATGTTAACCTAAACACAGGTAGCAACTATCCACGTCCGATGTACAGCGCTATGAGCATGAAAGCAGACTCGCTTGAATCGTCTGTGCCAAGCCAAAGCTTTGAGTCTGGTAACAGTACTATCTCAGTAACCGCTAACGGCACCATCGAGTTAACTAAATAAAATAACTTATACTTAAATAAGCGATTTACATTAAAAAATGCAAGCATCCTTAATGGTGCTTGCATTTTTATTTTACCGGCGATATCTATTCATTATTGAGACCATTACTGAGACTTAGCAATTTCCTGTTGACGCAGTTTTAGCATCAATTTTTGATACCAAGCTAATTTTTGATAAGCCAACAGCTGCTCTGCCTTTCTTTTGTTGTCTTGCAATGTGGTTGTATTTTGAATCACGTATACAGTACGTGTGATTTGCTCAAGTGTTTGGCCAGTTTCGCTTTGTACAACCGCCTTAATTGTATGAGCGCCTGGCAAAATATCAACAGTAGCAATAGACGTGCTCAAACCTTGTGCAACCTCTTTATCATCAAAATAAATACTGGCACTATCACCTGCCTGTAACGCAGGCTTAATCTGTACATTGACATCGATATTCTGTACTGGACGACGATAGGCTCTCTCTTCACTAGGTTCAATAATGGCTAACTGATAGTTTACCGGCGCAGTGTTCTTAGGATTTACCGCAGGCGGCTTAGTAGTAGTCGCTGTCTGCGTCGCACTTGATGATTGGCGACTTGTATTAGGATTAGTTGTCGTATTCAGACCCGCTGACCTACTCGTCTCACTACCTGTCGCAATAGTTATTTGACTAACCTGTTTGCCAGCTTGTTGTTCGTAACTCTGCGGACGATCAGTAAAGGTAACTTGACCGGTTTGCTCATCAACCACTTTATAAATAGGCGCAGCATTCGTGAGAGGTGCACAAAGGCTAACGGTAGCAACCACCATCCATAACCCAACTTGCATCTTACCTTTTAAGAAACTCGATTTTGCTAATAACGTCATAATCGCTCAGCCTAGATAGTGTCTACTATTAATATAATTTTATAAAACTATTATGCGTGAGTTTTGACATGAAATCAGTAGTGATTTTAAAGAAAACTCAGCCATTGGACTGATACACTTTATTAATACGCATAAAAAAACCAGCTAAGAATAACTTAGCTGGTTTTGTTGACTCAAAGTTGGCTCAAAATAACTGAGTATTTTAGTGACTAATTAGCAGCTGTAGTACATATCAAACTCAACTGGATGCACAGTCACGTTCAGACGCTGTACTTCTTCTTCTTTCAAAGCGATAAATGCTTCTAGCATGTCTTCAGTGAACACATCACCTTTTAACAAGAAGTCATGATCATCTTTCAATGCTTGCAATGCAACATCTAAGCTTTCTGCCACTGTTGGGATTTGTGCTTCTTCTTCTGGTGGCAAGTCATACAAGTTCTTATCAGCAGCTTCACCTGGATGCATTTTATTTTGGATACCGTCAAGGCCAGCCATTAACAATGCAGCAAACGCTAAATATGGGTTAGCTGTTGGATCAGGGAAACGTGCTTCAACACGGACCGCTTTCGGGCTGCTTACGTGTGGAATACGGATAGACGCTGAACGGTTAGATGCTGAATAAGCAAGCTTGATAGGTGCTTCGTAATGTGGCACTAGTCGCTTGTAACTGTTCGTTGATGGGTTGGTAATTGCATTCAATGCACGAGCGTGCTTGATGATACCGCCAATGAAGTACAATGCTGTTTCAGATAGGCCAGCATACTCATCACCAGAGAACGTGTTTACGCCATCTTTCGCGATTGACATATGTACGTGCATACCTGAACCGTTATCACCAACGATTGGCTTAGGCATAAAAGTAGCTGTTTTACCAAACTGATGCGCAACATTATGCACAACATACTTCAATTGTTGAACTTCATCCGCTTTACGTACCATCGTGTTGAATGCAACACCGATCTCAGACTGGCAAGAAGCAACTTCATGGTGATGAACTTCAACTGAACCTTCACCAACGATTTCTTCGATGCGTTCACACATCACAGCACGCATATCATGTGAGCTGTCGATTGGTGGTACTGGGAAATAACCGCCTTTTACACGTGGGCGGTGAGCCATGTTGCCCCACTCGTAAGTCTCGTTAGTCGACCATGCTGCTTCTTCCGCCGTGATTTTATGACTAACGCCAGACATATCGACTGACCATTTAACATCGTCGAATACAAAGAATTCAGGCTCAGGACCGAAGTAAGCAGTATCACCGATACCAGTAGACTTCAAATACTCTTCAGCGCGACGGGCGATAGAGCGTGGGTCACGGTCATAACCTTGTAGCGTTGATGGCTCGATGATATCGCAAGTCACTACCACAGTCACCGCATCATAGAACGGGTCAACAAAAGCAGTTTCTGGATCAGGACGTAAGATCATATCTGACGCTTCGATACCCTTCCAACCAGCGATTGATGAGCCATCAAACATTTTACCATCTTCCATAACATCTTCATCAACGGTATGCGCTGGGAAGCTGATATGCTGCTCTTTGCCGCGTGTATCAGTAAAGCGAAAATCAACCCATTTAGCATTAGAGGATTGGATAAGATCTAATAGTTTATTCGACATGAATAGTCTCCGTTGTGTTGATCATGTAATTGCGATTTAAAATTATTAATATGGTGTTCATGTTCCAGAATGTCAGATGTGCTCTCAATACTAAAATAGCGCATTCGATATTATGCTTATTATCAGCACTATTTTATGTATTAGTCAAGATGCTCATCTAAAGCGTTTACTCAATCAGACCAATATTTGTGCACATGGTCTAACATACGCCAATTTACTCCTAACGACATTCTAGCAATATACAACTCATAATGCTGAACTCTAAGGCTCCTGTTAATAATTATTTTTAGACCAGCTTTCTATCTTTAAAAATAATCATAGCAGCGATACTGCAAGGCTTATGCCAATGTATTGACACCTTGATCGTAGGTGTAGTTGACAATTGACACAATTGCTAATAATTACAGCAATTTATAATATATGAAACGTTAAATATTAATTCATTGTCATAAAATTGAGTTTCAAAGTAGCACTTAATTGAAGCACTAATCATGAACTTTTCGCACTATATTAGTGCAAATACAAATACATTGATGGTTTAAATGCTATTTTTTGGTGCGATGTCGATAGTTAAATGTATGACATTATTCCTGATCAAACTACCCTCGTTATCAACACAATAATAAAAAATGTATTTTTACTTGGTGCTTACTTAGATAGCCTATACCCTACATTTGATAGAAAACAAAATAGTGGTAAGATAACCGCGTGCAAGACCGCCCTCTGCTATCATCGTAGCTGCTTGTTTTTAACAATTAAGTGCCTCGATAACAGTGAGAAAAAATTTCATATTAAAAATATAATAAAACTGATAAGTTGAATCCTTAATGATTTTGATGATCGATAATTACGATAGCTTTACGTACAATATCGTACAGTACTTCGGTGAGCTACAGCAGGACATCACTGTTTGGCGTAATGATCAGGTCAGCATTGAGCAGATTAAAACCCTCACACCTGACGCCATTGTGATTGGCCCAGGTCCGTGTGATCCTGACCGTGCGGGCATTTCACTGCAAACCATTGAAACGTTTAAAGGGATTATTCCTATATTGGGTATTTGCTTGGGTCATCAAGCTATCGGTCAAGCCTTTGGCGGTCAAGTGGTCAAAGCTGCCGAAGTCATGCATGGCCGCTTATCAGCTATTTATCACAACGAGCAAGGTGTGTTTGCTGGCTTACCTAACCCGTCACAGGTGACGCGTTATCATTCGCTTGTCATCGATAAGACAAGCCTACCAGACTCCCTTGAGCTCACCGCATGGACACAAAATGCCGATGGTAGTATTGAGGAAATCATGGGTATCCGTCATAAGGAGCTTGCTGTAGAAGGCGTCCAGTTCCATCCTGAGTCGATATTGAGCGAAGCAGGTTATCAATTACTCAATAACTTTTTACAGACTCATGGCTTAGCTACGCTGACGTCCGATAAGCTTCCACAAGTTGGTTAGACTCGACTAAAAGTATGTTGGCAAAAAGACTACTTTCATGAGCCCATACCAAATTTCACACAGATGTATATAAAAAATAATAGTAAGTGAGACTACAATGAATACGACAAAAATAGAAGAAACGCACACGCCAGAAAGTATTGCAAAATTGTCTGACGAGCAAACACATCGATTGCTAACCACAGCTTTGGGTAGAATATTTCAACACATCGACTTAACTTTTGATGAGATGTATCAAGTGATGCTCATCGTCATGCAAGGCAGATGTAGCGATGCTATGATGGGTGCTATCTTGACAGGACTACGCATGAAAGGCGAATCCATTGACGAGATTACTGCGTCTGCCAGTGCCATGCGTGCACTAGCCGCCAATATTGAACCGCAAAACTGCGATTACTTAGTAGATATCGTTGGTACTGGCGGCGACGGTGCCAATTTGTTCAATGTTTCGACTGCGTCAGCGTTGGTTGTTGCGGCGGCTGGGGCACAAGTTGCCAAGCATGGCAATCGCGGCGTCTCGACTAAATCTGGTAGTTCAGACTTACTTGAGCAGGCAGGCATCAGTCTCGCACTTACACCAGAGCAAGCAAAAGACTGTATCGAAAATCAAGGCATTGGATTCTTGTTCGCGCCTAATCACCATAGCGCCATGCGTTATGCCAACCCTGTGCGCCGTGAGCTAAAAGCGCGTACCATCTTTAATATTTTGGGCCCATTGACCAACCCTGCTGGTACGCCAAACTTAGTTATCGGTGTATTTACTGCGCAATTATGTGAGCCGATTGCCAAGGTCATGAAAAATCTAGGCGCGCGTCATGTCATGGTTGTGGGCGCAAAAGATGGTCTGGATGAAATCAGTCTTGCTACTTCAACCACGGTTGCTGAACTAAAAGATGGCGAGATATCAGTTTATGATCTGATGCCAGAAGATGCTGGTATTGAGTCTCAAACTCTTATGGGTCTCGATGTAGACTCTCCAGCGCAAAGTCTTGAGCTGATTCGTGCTGCGCTATCTGGAACCGATACTCATGATCGTGCAGTTCTTAAGGCTCGGGACATGATTGCTCTAAATGCAGGTGCCGCGATATACACCGCAGGACTTGCCAGCAACTACCCTAACGGTGTTAGCCGAGCACAAAAGGTGATTCAAAATGGCGATGCTTTACTCAAACTTGAGTCTTTGGCCAGCTATACCCAGCAGCTAGTGGCTCAGGGTTAATTTATAAGCATTCATATAATGTGACCCCTGCCAACACTGTTTATTTACATTTAACGATATTCGGATACCAGTATGACCACAACCCATTCAGACATCCCTTCAGTGCTAAAGCGCATTGTTGCAACCAAAATAGAAGAAGTAAAAGCCGCTCGTAAAGCATTATCTCTGGAAGCGTTGCAAGCGCAGGTCGCAGCTGACGATAAACCGCGTCGAGGTTTTGCTGCGGCGTTACGTGCTGCTGGCACTAAAGAAAATGGTATTGGGATTATTGCTGAGATTAAGAAAGCATCACCGTCTAAAGGTATTATCAATCATAACTTTACCCCTGCTCTATTTGCTCAGCAGTATGAGCAAGCAGGTGCTAGCTGTCTGTCTGTATTGACTGACCGTGATTATTTTCAGGGCGACGATAGCTATCTTATTCAGGCGGCTAATACCTCAAGCTTACCGATATTACGTAAAGACTTTATGATTGATGTCTATCAAATATATCAATCCTATCTAATGGGCGCTGACTGTATTCTACTCATTATGGCTTGCCTAGATGATACCCAAGTACAAGAACTGCATGCACTGAGTATTGAGCTTGGTATGGACGTATTGATAGAAGTTCATACCCAGTCTGAGCTTGAGCGAGCGCTTCAATTACCTCGCTCAATGCATAATATTTATGGTATTAATAATCGTGATTTAAATACCTTTGATGTTGACCTGCAAACCACGCTTGATCTGAAAGATATTTTAAACGATGCACTTGCTGCTGATAGCGCTGAGCAACAACCACTTATCGTGACCGAAAGTGGCATTCATAGTGGTGATGATATTCGTCTCATGCTAGATAATGAGATTCAGCACTTTTTGATCGGTGAGCAATTCATGAAAACTGATCACCCAGGGCAAGCGTTACAATCATTACTTGCGGGCGTCGCAGCAGACGGGTAAAGTAACTCCATAATTTAAGCTTTAATAAATACTAGATAGATTGAACAATATGTGTGCTATATACATTGTGCAATCAACCATTCATCAATCAACGATACGTTAACTTTTATGTCAAACTCTCTGTTTTCAAAAGAACTGCAAGACCAGCTCAAAGAACTTAAAGGCCAACTGAGCAAAGGCCGTGATACCAACTCACCTGAAGGTGAGAACCAAAAGCCAACTGAGCCGGTGTCGCTACCGACTCAAAAGCAAGTCAAAAAAACAGTCAAGCAGCTAGATAGTGAACATATCGATGATGATAAAGTCCTATTTATGCAAGCCATGCATGGTGTTAATCAGCTAGAAGATAAAAACGTTCGCTCACCTGCCAGCGCAACCAAAGCAGGTAAGCCTGATGCAGCGACACTATCAAAACGTGCTGCAGCTCAAGGTAGCGAAGCCAGCGATCTAGGGGCTGGCTTGTCAGATATGCAAGCACTACTAAACCCTGTCGCTGCTGAAGCTTACTTGTCTTATAAGCAACCAACACTGCAAAATAAGATCTTTGATCAGCTCAAAAAAGGTAAGCTGCGTTGGTATGATGCGGTAGATATTCATGGCTGTACAATAGAAGAAGCACGAGAAGCGATGACTCAACTATTGAGCCAAGCCAAGCAGAAAAACGAAACTATGGTAAAAATTGTCCATGGCAAAGGCAGCGAAGCGATTTTAAAAACCTGCATCAATGGTTGGTTGCGTCAATTGCCAGAAGTACTAGCGTTCTGCTCCGCCCCACCGAAAGATGGTGGTAATGGCGCTGTGCTGGTACTACTCAAAAAATCTAAAACCGATGGTGAATAGGTTTTACTATCAGTAATAACATACTACATAAAGAGGACTGCCTATTTGCAGTCCTTTTTTTATCACTTACTAATGGTTTGGATAAGGACTGTAGCGATACTTCCTTCAGTAAAAGCTCTCTTTAAGACTCATTCCATCTAATACTAACTTCTCACCTTCTGCTATTGTGTTGACTCGAACACCTTTTGACTAACAAAGCGAAATAACTATGAACATACGGACCATTGAAAACACTAACGAGCTAGAACAACAGATTGCTGCGCTGGTTGCTATTGAACCAAAGTTTGCTCCTGTTCATAAGCAAGTCGGTACACCTAGCCTTAGGCATAACGAGGGCGGGTTTGAACAGTTAATAAGAGCGATGGTTGGTCAACAGTTATCAGTAGCTGCCGCTGCAAGTATCTGGAAACGGTTGGTTGATGCAGAATTGATCACACCGCAAGCAATACATGAAGCAACAGACGATACCTTGAAAGCACAAGGACTGTCTAAGCAAAAAACTCGTTATGTACGCTCTTTAGTTGACCATGATATAGACTTTGTAGCGTTGGAAGCCTTACCCAATAAAGAGGTCGTCGCAACCTTGACAGCTGTGACAGGTATTGGACGTTGGACAGCTGAGATGTATTTATTATTTTCATTAAAACGTGCAGACATACTAGCAGTCGATGATTTAGCCATTAAAGTTGCAGGTATGGAACTATTAGGTCTAGCAGAACGACCAACACCCAAAAAACTTAAAGATTTAACCCAGCACTGGTCACCTTATCGCAGCGCTGCTAGTTTATTGCTCTGGTCATACTATGGCTCATTACGTGATAAAACCGCAGTACCTTTGTAGCTAACTATGTAACTTGTACAGAAAACATCGTTAGCGTTATTTACCACCACTCTTGAGGAAAAAATCTCTTTTAAGGCTGATTCCATATAGAAAAACCAAATTTGCTTTTAGCATGTTTAAATTTACTTTTTCTTAACATATGGCTTTTATGTTTTAGCGCTTTAAGCGCCCCTCTCCGGCTTACTGTTGCAAGAGGAAAACCATGCTGGCTTGGCTTATCATCAGATTTGTCGCTATCTTTCTCGTCCTCATTTTTAGTCATATCAATATTGTTATGATTATTATCATTTTCTATACTGATATTTGCTTCATCGTTATTAGTACTGCTGTTATGGTCTGAGCCATCTTCCTCTGTTTCAGCAGTGCTATTTTCCATATGATGATCAAGCTCAGTTTGATTGACAATCAGCTGCTGCGTAGGTAATGCATGCTCGACTTTATACTCTGAAACCTTCTTTAATACATCGATAAATAAAGTATTTTGTTTGTCGTAGAATTCAATGATACCAACTGCATTAACATAAGCCTGCAACTGAACAACATAGCAATCTTGACGTAACTCTAAAATATTGACCTGATTCCACTCCTGATTGGTCAAATCATGCTCTTTTATAAACTTATCCAAGTCATTGACCATTTTGAAAACTACATTAAGGTCGGCGGTGCGTTTTAGATACAGCAGATGACAGAAACGGAACATATCACGAGAAGTGAAGTTTTCAATTTGCATGGATGAGAAGTCACCGTTGGGTACTGTTACGATGGTGCGCGATAGCGTACGTACACGCGATGAGCGAATACCAATATCAATCACCGTACCTTCATATGTACCAAACTTACAATAGTCACCTATTCGCACAGGCGAATCTGCTACGACGACCACACTACCAACTAGGTTTTCGATGGTCTTTTGTGCACCAAGTGCTAACGCTAAACCACCCACACCCAATGCTGCAATACCAGTCGTTAAATCAAAACCTAAATTGCCAAATATGACAATCACTGCAAATATCAATAGCAGTGCTTTAACAACCTTACGAAGCAATCCCAAAATCGAGACTCGCTCAGTATAGTTCTTTTTATAACTCAGATTGACCGCACGAGTAAATATGGCATCAATCACTCGCAGCAATAGCCATGTCAGCGCTACCCAAGACGCAATATCAGTAAAACGATTGACTGGCTCACGTAGTGTTACCGATACCCCTGCATAGACCATGACTTCAGATAGTATCAATGCCATGACTACAACAGATAGAGGTAATATAACTTTGTTTGGCAATGGCAATGGCGTACCACGTAAACGAGGATATACAATCCTCAATAAATGATATAGCAACCATACTCCTATATAGGTCAATATAAAGCTACTAACAACCATGGTCAGTGCAGCGACTAAGTCGGCGAGCTGATAACCGAAAAGCTTTTTACCTTCTAATGAATCAATAGTATAGCGAGACACCAAAGTTGGTTCAGTGTTCTCTATTACTTCAGGTATCGAGCTGAGCGTATCGCTTGAAAACTGCCAATACTTTTCACCTCTATCAGATACCACTCTTTCGAGTATTAGCGACACATCTTTTTCACCAATGCTAATAACACCTACGTTTTCTTGCTGGGATGGTAGCTGATCGGTCAGATTGCCTTCAGACTCATTACTAATCTGCAAGTCCGGCTGGAAACGGCCACCTGCATCTAGCGCTTGCTTAAATTGCCTTACAATAGTGGTTGGGTTGTCAGACTTCGGTACATTCAAATAGTTACTTGCCAACAAGTAATCATTTTCACTCAATGCACTGATGAACCCCTGTACTGTATGGCGCGGTGTGTCTCGTCCAAATGAATCCGGTCGCGGTGACTCTACTAACTCTTCACTACTACTTTCACTTACACCAAGTGCACCAGGTTCAGCAGCATAAGCGTTGTTTGGCAAAGCAACACTCAATAGCATAGTCAGCAACAACGTTATGACTATAAATGGCATTGTAGCTATAGAGTAGAATGAATTATGCAAAGTATTGGGGGTCAGATTATGCTTGATAGACAAAACAAACCTCTTAGTTTAGAAACGACATGAAAAATAACGAATAATATCTATACTATAGTAACAATTATTTATAACAGCAGTACTTTTGATTGCACAATTTTGTAGCCAACTGTCTCATTACTTGATCTCTTACTTTATAAGTGTGTCCAATAGTAGGTACCTTTAGAGAATAGATATTATGAACAGAATTGAAGAGTTTGTCGTAAAACACTCACATAAAATGATTTTTAGCTTAACTATTCCGTAAGCTAACATGAATAACATTCATCCTATCTTGAATAAATATTAGCTCAAAATAGTTTATAAAGCAGGCTAATTTGTAGATAATGAGCACAGTTTTGCTTATATACTATTTTTTGTAACTTTTGACTATTTTTACGTCACAATAGTTACCCCTCATTTCTGCATTTTTAATTTGATTACTTTGGAATCGACTATGTCTGTATCACGTGCATCTTCACGTACCTATCTTCGTTTAAGTATTTTGAGCGCGCTTGGCCTACTTGCAGTTAATACTACTATGGCAGCCACTCCTGAAAACACTTCCATCAACGATAGTAACCTACCACAAGTTGAGCTTGATGAAATTGTCGTGACAGCCACTCGCACACCTACTAAGACAAGTAATGTAATTGCGCAAACACGAGTAATTAATAAGGAAGAGTTACAACGTTATCAAGGTCAAACCGTAACAGATGTATTAAAGAGTCAACCGGGCATCAACATTACTCAAAGTGGTGGTATGGGAAGTGTTAGTAACTTTTATATGCGCGGTTACGATAGCAAGCAAATACTTGTACTTATTGATGGCATCCGCTATAGCTCTATTTCTCTAGGCACGCCAGCATTAAACTTACTTTCTGCTGATCAAATTGACCGTATCGAAATACTATATGGTGCATCAGGCTCTAGTATATATGGCTCTGACGCTATGGGCGGTGTCATTCAAATATTTACCAAAGGCTCTAACGTCGAGCAAAACAACGTTTCAGTCACGGCCGGAGCAGGGTCTCACAACCTCTATAACTTGGGAGTAAATGGTCAATATACTAATCAAGATACAACGCTTAGCTTAGGCATTAGTCATACTGATACTGATGGTTTCAATGCTGTCGAAACTGGAAGCAATTTCAGTCCAGATGACGATGGATTTGATATGACTTCCGCAAGCCTTGCTGTGACAAAAAAAATCGCACCTAATGTAAAAGCAGGTCTAAGCGCTTTATACAACAAATCAACTTCTGAATTTGATGGATTTGCTGATTGGACAACTGGAGCTGTACATCCTGATGCTCATAGTGATCAGAAAAATGGTTCAGCAACAGCATTTATTGAACACACTAACGATCTTGCTACTACTAAGCTAAGCTATGGTCGTAGTATCGATGAAATCACTACTTATGAAGATGGTAATGATTTAAATAACAGCACTGTTTTTGATACTGAGCAAGACCATGCACGTTTAGAGAGCCAAATTAAAGCAGGTGATGGTCATGCGATTTTGGGACTTGAACACCTAAAGCAAAAGATAGACTCTACTACTGAATACGATGTCGATAGCCGCACTATAAAAAGTGCTTTTATCGGCTATCAATTAGCCGACACGTATTACGACTTGCAAGCTAATTACCGTGTTGATGATAATTCCCAATATGGCAATGAAAGCACCTACAATATAGGTGCTGCTATACGTCCGCTAAAAGGTGTACGTATTGGTACAAGCTATGCCACAGGGTTTCGTGCCCCTACGTTTAACGATTTATACTTCCCAGGCTATGAAAACCCAAACTTAAAACCTGAAACCACTAAGAACACCGAAATATTCGTGGAGTATGTCACTGATAATCAGCTATCACGACTTACTGGTTACCATACTGATGCAGAAAACTTAATAGCATCTGGAGACAATATCGGTGAAGCAAAGATCAAGGGCTTAAGTTTAACGTCAGATTGGCAAATCAATTCTTTCTTATTTGGCTTTGGATATAATTATTTAGACGCAGAAGATAGAAACCCTATAAAACCTGCATTTGGTGAGCCTACTTACGGTAATTACCTCGTTTACCGCCCTAAAAATAGCGGTTCAATTTATGTGGGCTATCAACAGCCAAAGTTTGATGTGCGGTTAGAAGCTAAATATACTGACGAAAGATTTTCCGACGCGGCGAATACGACTAAGTTAGATGATTACACCTTACTAAACTTAAGTGGCTCTGTTTACATTACACCTAATCTTCGTGCTAACTTGCGCGTTGACAATATCACTGACGAAGATTACACGTTATCTAATCAGTTCGGCACAGAATACAGCACTGACGGCACTAACTACTTTACCTCTCTCACTTACAACTGGTACTAAGCTCACTTAGCAGTTAAAAACCTAGCGTTTATCTAAATATAAAAGGTCACCTACAGATGGCCTTTTTTTATACCTACTAAAAATATACAGGTACTTATGCCATGACCGCTTATCATTTATCTCAGTCAATAGGTGACAATTAACCACTCATCTATTACAATAACGACCTCCGAGAGGTGTTGCGCCATAATAGTGATTTACTGCATTAACATTCTAAAGTTATGCAATCACAGGTTATGTTAGGCTCGGTTAACTGTCGAGAGTCCCCATTTTTGGTCGCTCACAGCGCAAACAACGGCACCTGCGTTTTTATTCTTTTTATCATTCGTTAACCACTGATAGGAGCATATTATGGACGCAGTGTCTACTACACCATCTGCCCATACGATCGATCCCTCTTTCACCGACTATAAAGTTGCTGACATCAGCCTTGCTGATTACGGCCGCCGTGAAATTACGCTTGCTGAAGCTGAAATGCCTGCTCTGATGGGCTTGCGTCGTCGCTACGAAGCAGACCAGCCACTTAAAGGCGCGAAAATCGCTGGCTGTATCCACATGACTATTCAGACTGCTGTACTTATCGAGACATTAGTCGCGCTAGGTGCTGAAGTACGCTGGACCTCATGTAACATCTTCTCAACTCAAGACCATGCTGCTGCTGCGATTGCCGCTGCTGGTATCTCTGTTTATGCTTGGAAAGGCGAAACCGAAGAAGAGTATGAATGGTGCCTACGTCAGCAAGTACACGTTGGCGGCGAAGCATCAGGCCAACTTTGGGACGCAAACTTAATCTTGGATGATGGTGGTGATTTAACCGCTCTTATCCATGATGACTATGCTGAGCTTCTTGACAATATCCATGGCATCTCAGAGGAAACCACCACTGGTGTTCACCGTCTGGTTGAAATGCTTGGTAAAGGTACACTTAAAGTACCAGCCATTAACGTCAATGACGCAGTTACCAAATCTAAAAATGACAACAAATACGGTTGCCGTCATAGCTTAAACGATGCGATTAAACGCGCTACTGATATGTTCCTTGCTGGTCGCCGCGCTTTGGTTGTCGGTTATGGCGATGTAGGTAAAGGCTCTACACAAAGCTTACGCCAAGAAGGTATGATCGTACGTGTTTCAGAAGTTGACCCAATCTGTGCTATGCAGGCATGTATGGACGGCTTTGAAGTATTATCACCATACATCGATGGTGACAATACTGGCGGTGCAGACAACATTAACACCCGTTTGCTTGAAGACACTGACTTGATTGTTACCACTACTGGTAATTATCATGTTTGTGACAAACATATGCTAGCAGCACTTAAACCTGGTGCTGTTGTATGTAACATCGGTCACTTTGATACTGAAATTGACACTCAGTTTATGCGTGACAACTGGCGTTGGGTTGAGATCAAACCACAAGTTCATCAAATTTTCCGCTCAGATGATGAAAACGATTATTTGATTTTGCTTGCTGAAGGTCGCCTAGTGAACCTAGGTAACGCGACTGGTCACCCATCACGCGTGATGGACGGCTCATTTGCCAACCAAGTATTGGCTCAAATGTATCTGTTTGAAGAAAAATTCGCTGACTTGCCAGCTGACAAGCGTACTGACAACTTATACGTAAAAGTACTGCCTAAGAAGTTAGACGAAGAAGTGGCTGCTGCGATGGTTGCAGGTTTTAACGGTACCCTAACTAAGCTGACCCAAAAGCAAGCTGAGTATTTAGGTGTGCCAGTTGAAGGTCCATTCAAGCCTGACGCTTATAAATACTAAGAGGAGCCTAACTGTGAGTAAGCCTGCTTTCTCCTTTGAGTTCTTTCCTGCAAAGACCGAGCAAGGTCACGAAAAGCTTCTCAGTACTTATGATGAGTTGAATAAACTGTCACCAGCTTATTTTTCGGTAACTTATGGTGCGGGCGGTTCAACTCGTAGCCGCACCTTAGATATCGTACAAGCACTAAGTGCGCGTGGTAACACTGAAATCGCGCCGCATATGTCTTGTATTGGTGATGATAAAGCTGAAATCGCTGAATTGCTCGAGTATTATAAGACTTTAGGTATTAGACGCTTGGTAGCGCTACGTGGCGACTTGCCATCAGGTCAGGTGGGCATGGGTGAGCTACCATTTGCTGTGGATTTAGTTAGATACATTCGCGAGCATTCAGGTGATCACTTCCACATCGAAGTGGCCTCCTATCCTGAAATGCACCCCCAAGCACGTAGCTTTGAATTTGATATCGACAACTTGGTAAATAAGTACCAAGCTGGTGCCAATGCGTCGATTACCCAGTTTTTCTACAATGCTGACAGCTATCTATACTTGCGTGATAAGCTTGAGAAGCGCGGTATTGACACGGTCGCTCAGCCTTTAGTTGCTGGTATCATGCCAATCACCAACTCAAGTAATCTTTTGCGTTTTGCTGATAGCTGTGGCGCTGATATTCCGCGCTATGTACGCAAGCAGTTGACGGATTTTGGTGATGACCGCAAGGCGATTCGTGAGTTTGGCTTTGATGTGGTTTATCGCTTGTGTGAACGCTTGATCAATGAGGGTGTACCCGCCATGCATTTTTATAGCATGAATAAGGTCGAGCCAAATAAGCGCTTGGTAGAAGCATTGGGTTTGATCGTTTAAACCTCTAAGTATTCTCGGGTAACCTTTAAATATTCTCAAATATATTGTTAATGACTGGCGCTTTTAGAAGTGCCAGTTTTTTATTGTCAAAATTTTGATTAGTGACCCTTTACCGCTTTACTCATACACTCTATCCTATTCGATTTTTTAAAATCTCTTTACTGTGTAAAAATAATTCTCTTAGCGTTATTATCTTTATTAAGAAAAATTCTCATAAAACAAATGTCATTAATCGTTTCAAGTGATATTCTATAGAGTTAATAATAACTATACTCAAACTAATAATAGGAATAAGACCACGTGCGACGTTTTTTTTATACCGTTAATAACGACAATGCTGATGTCTCACCACTACCTAAATTAGGTGAATTATCGCTAGGTAGTAACATCGAAGTAACAGACAGTATCGTACATCATTGGTGCCGTGTATTACGAGCAAACATCGGTGATCAGGGTATACTGTTTGATGGATTTGGCGGTGAATATAAAGTAGAGCTACAGACAATCAGTAAGAAAAACGCCACTGCTACCTTACTTGCACATATAAGCGACGATCGTACGGCACCTACTATCACCCAAATTGGCTTAGTCATGAGCCGCGGTGAGCGTATGGATTATGCTATCCAAAAGGCAACTGAGCTTGGCGTGACTGCCATTCAATTACTCAGCAGCCATCATGGCGAAGTCACATTAAAACCTGCCCAAGTGGAAAAGAAACTGGCGCATTGGCAACAAGTGGCAATTGCCGCTTGTGAACAATGCGGTCTTAATCGCCCACCCCTCATTCTTGCGCCGCAATCTATCAAAGAATGGCTAAGCAATGCGAAAACGGAGATAGCTGTCAGCTCTGTCGTCTCTACGCTTAGTCGTGACCCTTATTATCAAGTGTTAAAAAATGCTGCAAATCTATGTATGCAAATGAGCGTTCCAGCAGCAGGACAACCTGCCACGCCTAACGCTTTATACGATGTTCTCAAACAACAAACCCCTTATATCAAACTCTTGATCGGACCTGAAGGTGGTTTAAATGGTGACGAGTGTAAACAGGCAGAGAGTATTGGCTTTGAGCCTTGGCAGATCGGCACAAGAGTCTTACGTACCGAAACCGCACCAGTGGTAGCGTTAGCTACTTTACATGCTTTGAGTACTTAGGGAAAACTGATAAGTACTAGTATAACTATCGTAGTTTTTGTCTTTTATGCTTATAGTCAAAAATAACGTCTGTTATTCATCGTGCATAGTAAAACGCGATGCCAACTCAATATCAGTAAATTGACAATACAGTTCTTATTTTTATAAGTCCTTATCTTTTGTGAGCCACTATTATGAGTAATTGTGACACTATTCCAGTATCAATCAAGCAGCAGTTGATGAGCACACTTTGTGAACAGCTTGAGGACGCCATATTTGTATTGGATGATAACTTACGTTATTTAACAGTCAACGCCAGTTATGAGCTTATGATTGGCTATAAAGAAGAGTTCTTAGTCGGTCGACCACTTGGTATTTATGCTGCTGAGTTTTTATCGGACGCAGAGCAGCTGATTTTAAAAGATATTAGCAATAACTTAGACAGTCATGGCTTTTACGAGCTTGATTTTTCAATGGTCAATCGTTATGGCGAACCGATTGACTGCCATGTCACTTATCGCAAGATTTATGTTGAGCAGAAGGCTTATCATGTTGGTATGTTACGAGACATGTCGTCCGTCATCAAAGACCAAAAACAGGTCGCACATTTACTCAACTACGACCAAATCACAGGCCTTCCCAACCGCAAAGTATTTTTGAGTCAGACGAGTGACACGCTATTAGATAGTTACCAAGAAATCGTTCTCGTACGCTTAAATATTGACCGTTATCGCAATCTTGCCAGCCTACTAGGGCCTGATGGTGCTAATGATTTGATAAAAAACTTTGTGAAAGAAGTAGAGACTCTCAAATTACATAACTTACGCTCTTTTTCTCACTTTGGTGGTGATGATTTTGCGCTATTATTTGAAGTTAAAGATGCCAATATGGTGCGTCATCAACTAGACACGCTTATGCAAATGTGTGAACGACCCTTCTTTACTGATAAAAATCATGCAACAGATGCAAATATTTACTACCATATCTCTGTGGGTGTGAGCTGTTTTCCAAAAGACGATAACGAAGTAACCGGTTTATTAACCAAAGCAGAAAAAGCACTGGACTATGTCAAACAGCATGGTGGCGATGATATTCGCTGGTACGATAAAGCCATCGAAAGTGCTACTGCTGGTAGCTTAGAACTAGAGTCTGAGCTTAGAGTTGCTACTACAGAAGGCCAATTTATTCCTTATTACCAGCCAAAATTCTCATTAGAGACTGGCGCTATTACAGGTTTTGAAGCATTGGTACGTTGGCAACACCCTACTCGTGGATTGCTTAAACCCGTCCATTTTATCAATGCCATTATCGCGCACAAGCTATCCTTTGATTTGTTTTCACAACTGGCCATTAAAATTGTCAAACAACTATCCGTTTGGCAACAGCAAGGGTTTCATCAACACGTCTGTATCAATGCTGATGCGGCTGAGTTTAGCCACCCTGATTTCTTTGATATGGTAAGCACACTATTGACAGAGAATGGCGTTGCTGCACAGCAGTTGCATATTGAAGTGACCGAATCGTCTTTGATTCAGCGTCATGACAATGTAAAAAAACAGCTCAACTCACTTAGAGAACTTGGCGTACGTCTAGCGCTAGATGATTTCGGTACTGGTTATGCATCGTTGAGCTACTTACAAGAATACCCCTTTGATTTTATCAAGATCGACAAGAGCTTCATCTCCAATATTGAAACTGATCGTACCCAGCACGCGATTGTAAAAGCTATTTTAGACTTAGCCGCCGCTTTAGACATGCAAGTCGTGGCTGAAGGTATTGAAACTGAGCAGCAGCGTGATGTGTTACTAGATATGGGTTGTAAAAATGGTCAAGGTTATTGGTTTAGTAAACCCGTGGCGGCTGATGTTGCCACTGAAATTCTGATTAAGCAGAACACTTCTGAGTAAACGCTAGGCTGCTAATTATAAACTACTATGTTAAGACTCATAGAATAGAAGCCTATTTGACGTTTATCACCTTTATATATGTGACATTACCTGCACACATGTAGGTTCTACTAAATGGCGTTGTCATTTAGACTGGTGCGTTTGTCATTCTGGCGAACGCTATTTTTTTGGCTGTCATTTTTCATGTTAATACTGGTCATATAAAGGACTACCCATCTTAGTATCATTAAATTTTTCATAAGCTTAATGCTGCTGTCTCCTAGCGCCTAACGTTGATTGCATAACCGATGCAAGATAGGTTCATGACTTATCAGTCCTGTCACCAAACTTGTATAATCACCTGTGAAAGCCTATCTTTTATAGTGAATTTGTTAGAGTACATTTAATCTCTTATTGGCTCTGACGATCACCACTCTTTTCAATAC
The DNA here is from genome assembly GCF_052376195.1 of Psychrobacter sp. AOP7-B1-25. Taxonomy (NCBI): domain Bacteria; kingdom Pseudomonadati; phylum Pseudomonadota; class Gammaproteobacteria; order Moraxellales; family Moraxellaceae; genus Psychrobacter; species Psychrobacter sp. AOP7-B1-25. The sequence continues at coordinate 7,954 of NZ_JBQSVK010000007.1, read as the reverse complement.
TATTTTATGTAATCGATGGCATGGTTGACCTACTTTACTGTTTATCATTTATTTAGATTTTCAGATTGGCTAGGTAAGAATAACGCACTAGAGGATAGTGCGACCATATGCTCATTATTGGCTATGATCGATTACATTCCAAAAAGGACAGGAAGTTATGCAATACAAAGCGCCCTTACGTGATATCCAATTCGTTATGCATGAACTACTCGATAGCGAAAGCCATTACAAAACTTTGCCTGCGTTCCAAGAAGCTGACCGTGAGCTAATGGACAGCCTGTTTGAGATGGCTGCAAGCTTTGCTGAAAACGAACTGTCACCATTGAACCAAAGCGGTGATGCTGAAGGTTGTAAGTTTGATAACGGTAAAGTTACCACGCCAAAAGGCTTCAAAGAAGCTTATGACGCGTATTGTGAGCTTGGCTTCCCGGCTTTGTCTGCTGAAGAAGATTTTGGCGGTCAAAACATGCCGTTCTCATTGTCTTCTGTCATTAACGAGATGGTCGGTACAGCTAACTGGTCATTCTCTATGTACCCAGGCCTATCACACGGTGCTATCCAAACCATCGAGCATCATGGTACTGATGAGCAAAAAGAAACTTATCTAGAGAAAATGGTCACTGGCGAATGGTCAGGTACTATGTGTCTTACTGAAGCACATGCGGGTTCTGACTTAGGTATTATCCGTACTAAAGCTGAGCCTAAAGAAGATGGTAGTTATAGCATCACAGGTCAAAAGATTTTCATCTCTGCAGGTGAGCATGACCTAACCAGCAACATCATCCATATCGTTTTGGCTCGTCTACCAGGCGCACCTGCTGGCACCAAAGGTATCTCACTGTTTATCGTTCCTAAAATGACGGTCAACGAAGATGGTAGCGTTGGCGAAAGCAACAATGTCGTTTGTGGTTCTATCGAGCACAAAATGGGTATCAAAGCCTCTGCAACTTGTGTCATGAACTTCGATGGCGCAACAGGTTACTTGATTGGACCTGAAAACCGCGGCCTACAGTGCATGTTCACTTTCATGAACGTGGCACGTATCGGTACTGCCGTACAAGGTTTGACTGCAGCAGAGTATGCATTCCAAGGTTCATTGACTTATGCAAAAGACCGCTTAGCAATGCGCGCGCTTTCAGGTACAAAAGCACCAGAAAAAGTGGCTGATCCTATTATTGTACATCCAGCTGTTCGTAACATGCTATTGACTGAAAAAGCCTTTGCGGAAGGTGGTCGTGCGCTAGTGTATTATCTCTCTCACTTTGCAGATACCGTCGCAAAAGGCGAAGGCGAAGCACTGAAGTTTGCTGACCAAATGTTGTCACTATTGACACCCATTGCTAAAGCATTCTTGACTGAAACAGGTCTAGAAGCTGCTAACCACGGCGTACAGGTTTATGGTGGTCATGGTTTCGTTAGCGAATGGGGTATGGAGCAGAACGTACGTGATACGCGCATTTCTTGCTTATACGAAGGTACTACAGAGATTCAGGCGCTTGACTTACTAGGCCGTAAAGTCCTAGGTTCACAAGGTAAGCTGCTTGCCAACTTTGTAAATGTTATTCAAGAATTCTGTGAAGAAAACAAAGAAAATGACGAGATGGGTCAGTTCATTCGCCCGCTTGCCAAGCATCTTAAAGAATGGGGCGATTTGACTGCACGTATCGGTATGCAAGCAACTGAAACTCCAGAAGCTGTCGGCGGCGCGGCGGTAGACTACATGTATTTCAGTGGTTATGTCACCCTAGCCTACTTATGGGCGCGCATGGCACTGGTTGCTCAAACTGCTATCGCAAACGGTACTGGCGAAAAAGCATTCTATGACGCTAAAGTTAAGACGGCTCAGTTCTACTTCGCTAAGCTATTGCCACGTACTACTACGCACGTACAGCGTATCAGCACTGGTGTAGAGCCATACATGAGCATGGATGTTGATCAGTTTGCCTTTTAATTAAAGCGCTGAAGTTCGTAAAAATATAATTTTAAGCGGCAACATACTTCGGTGTGTTGCCGTTTTTTATGTATATTAGAGCGTGTTTTCAATTCATTCAAGAGTCACCTAAATAGACTAGAAATGAGATAAAGACACGCCCTAATGATGACTATAAAAATATTTTTAACAGGAGCAATTGTATATAAGCTCTATCCCATCTACCTTCTCACATTCTAGCTATCAATAAAGCGTCTATAAGCACTTCAATAGCCGCTGCTAACTTTTGGTGTACGCACAATTCACGAAGAAATACACTCGCTCACAAGCTTATTTGTTAAACTTTGGTTATTAATCGCTAAGGTTATACCAAGAGAACAGTTGATAATCTTAACAACTTCAATTTTAATTATTTGAACCAAAGGAATGTTTATGGCTGTTTATAATGCCCCTCTTAATGACATGCGCTTTATCTTAAATGACGTATTCAAGGCACCAGAGTTTTGGCAAAACAATGAAAACTTGGCTCATGTCGACACAGAAACTGTCGATATGATTCTAGAAGAAATGGGAAAACTGTCAAAAAACGTTCTATTGCCTATTAACCGTAGCGGTGATGAAGAAGGCGCAACTTTTGAAGGTGATGGCGTCGTTACTACGCCAACAGGATTTAAAGAAGCTTACAAACAGTTTGCTGAATCAGGTTGGGTTGGCTTAAGCGGTAACGCTGAATACGGTGGTCAAGGCTTCCCTAAAATGGTGACCATGCTCACCGAAGAGATGGTTTTCACTGCCAACCAATCATTTGCCTTGTATCCAAACCTAACCGTTGGTGCAACGCTTTGTCTAAACGCAGCTGGTTCTGAAGAACAAAAGCAAACCTATCTAGAAAAAATGTACAACGGCGAATGGGCTGGCACCATGTGCTTGACAGAGCCGCATGCTGGTACTGATTTGGGTATCATTAAAACCAAAGCCGTGCCTAATGATGATGGTAGCTATGACATTTCTGGCACCAAAATCTTTATCACTGGTGGTGAGCATGACCTTACAGACAACATCATTCATTTGGTACTAGCAAAAACACCAAATGCACCAGAAGGCTCAAAAGGCATCTCGCTGTTTGTCGTGCCAAAATTCTTGGTCAATGCAGATGGTAGTTTGGGCGAACGTAATACGTTAGCTGTGGGCTCTATCGAACACAAAATGGGTATCAAAGCCTCTGCGACTTGTGTCATGAACTTTGACGATGCTAAAGGCTGGATGGTTGGCGCGGAAAACACTGGTCTATCATCAATGTTTATTATGATGAACTATGAGCGCGTCACGATGGGCTTGCAAGGCCTTGGTGGTTCTGAGCTGGCCTATCAGAATGCAGCGTTATATGCCAATGACCGTGGTCAAGGCCGTAGTGATACGCAATTGCAAAGCCCAGAAAAGCCTGCTGACGCCATCATTCATCATGCTGATGTCCGTCGTATGCTATTGAACGCCAAAGTAAATACTGAAGCGTCTCGCTGCTTTGCTATGTACGTTGCCAAAAATCTTGATGAAGAGAAATTTAGTACCGACCCTGAGTCAGCTAAAGCGGCTGCGGCTCGTGTCGCCCTACTGACGCCAGTTGCAAAAGCATTCTTGACTGACAAAGCATTAGAAGCAACGGTTGATTGCCAACAAGTCTTTGGTGGTCACGGCTATATCCGCGAATGGGGTATGGAGCAGATCGTTCGTGATACGCGTATTGCGCAAATTTATGAAGGTACCAATGGCATTCAGGCACTTGACTTACTAGGCCGTAAAGTTGCTCGCAATAATGGCAAATACGTCACCCACTTCTTAGGTGAGATTCGTGACTTTGTCAGCAACATGCAAGCAGACCATGCTATCAAGCAAGCTACTTTGAATGCAGCAGATACTATTGAAGAGCTAACTACCACTGTGCTTAACAATATCGGCGAACGCAAAAACGAAATCAATGGCTGTGCTGTTGACTACATGCATGCTTTTGGCTACCTCGCCTACTCTTACATGTTTGCATTGATGGTAGAAGCTGCTAATGGTAAAGATGGTGAGTTTTATACCAATAAAGCCAAACTTGCAGATTATTTCGTCGGCCGTGTCCTACCGCGTATTGATGCTCATGCACAGATGGTTAAAGCTGGTAGTGACCCAATGATGAACTTTGACCTTGCTTATTTCGACGTTCCTGCGAGCTAAGCTCATGGCAAAGCTAACCTAAAATATCTTGATTAAAAGGACAGTCATGTTACTGTCCTTTTTTTTGTCAAAATAACTGCTAACAAAATAATTCAATATCAATCGGCAGTTCCGATTAAAATAATACAAGATGTCGCTCGACTACAATTGAACGATTGGCAACTATTTCTATGGTAACCACTTATACCGACTTAAATAATAAAAACGATTGAAACAACAATAATAAAGGGTGCGACGTGTCAGAATTGAAACGCATTTTACAACAGATTACCGCCTTGAGCGACGTGCCAGATCCTGCGGTACTCAAACGCTTGATTGATGAACTACGAGTCAGTGATAAAGAACCTGCTTTGGCCAATGAAAAAATTCAAGCCCTCATTGATATCATCCATCAGCATCCAGAATATGGGGACGGTCTATCTAGTTTTGTGCTAAAACTGATTATTCAATATCGACAAATTGCCCTGTATACCGATACTGGCATCATGTCCGATCAAGGATTTTTTAACAGTTTACGCCGTTTGATTGGGCACCGATTTTTACCATTATTGCCACAAGATGACTCTGTCGTTGAACTAATAGGATATCTGTTTAATAAACGCTCTGATGAACGCTGGCTGGCCAATATTGAAACAGAGAAATGGGATAAGTTGGTTGAATTGGTTCGCGTAGAAGAGAAACATTTAAATCTCGTCGCTACCGCGAAGAATAGTATTTTAAACGCGATTATCATTCTATCTTATCGCATCAGTGGTATCGGCTTACATCCTGATTTGATGGAATCGTATCCACAAATGCTGAACTACTCAGCGTCTTTTGTGGCACAAAATCAAGAAGCCGTGCTATTCGTTAATCAATATCGTCAAGCGCATGAGCTTGATACATTGACAGATATTACTCCAGAGCAAGCAGTCGATCCGGCGCCACTATTGGTGATGCTTGAACAGTGTGAGGATATCGTTGCGACTGTACGTAAGCGAATTTATAAGACAGGTATTTCTATTCGTTTAACCAATATGATGCTGCGTCTAGATCAAAGTTTGCAGCGTATGCGGATTTTGACTGAGCTGGTCACAGATGACAACCAACGGCGCGATCGTGCCGTTATCGAGCTGATACAAGCGCTCATTACTACTGCCAATCGTCGCTATAGTATCGGTTATTTGATTGATAACAATACCAAACTACTCTCTCGTAAAGTCACGGAAAATGCCAGTCGCGTCGGCGAACATTATATCAGCACCGATAAATCGGGCTACCAAAAAATGTTCAAAAAAGCCTCTATTGGTGGCTTTTTCATTGCATTTATGGCAACCATAAAAATACTGGCTTATCACTTAGCGCTCGCCCCTATGGGTCGCGCGTTCATCAACAGTATGATCTATGGCTTGGGCTTTGTATTCATTCATGTCATTCGCGGTACAGTAGCGACCAAGCAGCCCGCCATGACTGCTGCTGCCATTGCCTCTACCATATCTGAAGGTTCTGGTAAAAAATCGCATCAGTTGACTAAGCTATCAGAACTGGTCGTCGATATATTACGTACCCAGTTTATCGCTATCATGGGTAACGTCATGCTCGCTGTACCAGTCGCTTTGATTATATCCTTTGCTTGGCTGCAATATACTGGTGCGCCAATGATTGATACCGAAAAGGCAGGACACTTACTACATGATCTTGACCCATTCAACTCATTAGCACTTCCCCACGCTGCCATTGCTGGGGTTTACCTGTTCTTATCTGGTTTGATTGCAGGCTACTACGACAACTTAGCAGTTTATAATAACGTAGGTGCGCGTATACAACGTCACAAATTGCTAAAATATATATTGCCTAGCTCGTGGCTTCAGCGCTTAGGCGGCTTTATAGAGGCCAACTTGGGCGCTATCATGGGAAATTTCTTATTCGGGGTTTTCTTGGGTAGTACCGCGACTATTGGCTATATCTTTGGCTTACCAATTGATATTCGTCATATTGCTTTTGCCTCAGCAAACTTGGCGCATGGATTGTTCAATATATCTGCTGATGATATAAGTTGGAGCCTCATTCTGATTTCTATACTTGGCGTAGCACTTATTGGTCTGGTTAACTTAATCGTTAGCTTTTCGCTGGCACTGTTTGTTGCCCTGCGTTCTAAAGAAGTTCGCTTCTTTGAATGGAGTCGTCTCACAAGATTGGTGTTTGGTCATATCATTAGTCATCCGTCTGACTTTTTCTGGCCTCGTGACAAACCAATGGACTATGCGCGTATCGATAGCCAGGGTCATATGATATTCGATGATACATCAGCACAGAAAAATGGAAAATCTATACCCACTAATTATGTAGTAAGGCGTCTGTCTGATGTCAGAATACTACCTGAGTCTAAGCATGCTGATGCGCAAAGCTCAAAGACAAACACAGACATAAACTATGAAAAGCAACCAACAGATGAGCACACGCAGCCGTACAACTCTCCTGATAAAGTGATGGATTTGGACGATGGCTTAGTCGATGAAGAGCTAAATAGCGTTCCTTATACTGATGATATCCAATACGACAAAGCTACCAAAACGATAAATGAGATTGATAGCGACTTTGCTAATGATGAATCCGATCACCATACCGACTCTGATGATAAACAGAATGGTGACGCAAAAACACCTTTGCCAAAGCCTAAAAAGCCACCAAAGTTACCTAATTAAATGGGTAGTTATGGTGGCTTTAGGTTTGGTCAGCCATTGATGACGTTGTTAACAAAGTTATCGACAATACTCTTCCAATAATTGTTTAGCAGTTACCGCCTAAACTTTCAGAAACTACTAACTTAGCCATTTTTATAGAACAACTGTCTTTTTCTAACGAGAAAATCTCGTCCCACATAATCAGAACACTTCTACTTAATGGAGTCGCTATACTCATGTTTTATTTACAAAGCATGAGTATTTTTTTGTGTCACAGACTATTTATTACTGATATAGCCATATAGAAAATATCAACAGTATTAGCATGGCACCAATATTGTCAAGCAATGTTCGGTCGAACAACTGACGTTTTCTTATAATACGTGAGATCTATACTGACTCTCATTATATATTTGCTGTGCAAGAAATTAAGAATTGCGGTTTTGCTTACTATTAAATTAAACTTATGTAGGTTATTATAGTATAACTACTGTTAGTTAATGTTACTAACTTAAAACAAAAACTTTTCTAAATAGAAAAACTTTCTTAACTTATAAGAAAGTTTAATAGGGACACCTAATGGCACAAGCAACGCAACTCATCTTGCAAAAGAATAATGTCAACTTGATCAATCAAGTATTAAATAGCAACCAACCTACGAAAATAGCTGCTGAAGAAGGTATGCAGATTTCTTTAGTAGATGCTAAGACAGGCCAACCCGCTAAAAAATTACAAGCTAAGAAAGTGGCGGATGATCTACTGATTGCAGATGAAAATGGTGAGGCATTGCTCACTATTGAGGATTATTACCTAACTGATAATGTTGCACTCGGCACAGTTAGTGATGTAGGTTTTGTTGAATTTGATTATGTGAGTACTGAAACAGGCACAACGACACAAGTAGCTTCAGAAACTTCCTATACAACGCTTGTATCGGAGATGCTAGGTGATGCTTCATTGATTGGCGGTATCAGCAATAGTGTCTTATTGGGTTCAATTGGCGCTGCCGCCTTAGGAGTAGCAGCTATAAGCAGCGGTTCAAGCGATAGTTCATCAAAACCACCTGCTAACGAACTGCCTGTCTCTAAAGACTCAATTATCACCGCCACAGAAGATACCGTAGCGACGGGTCAATTAGAAGCAG